>SBAX01000017.1 GCA_005240095.1 Phycisphaera mikurensis | reverse complement strand
GTAATAAGAATGATCGTCGAACTCCGTGCCATTACGACCGGCCCCGCGCCAACCTTGGATTCATGGCCCGCAAGCCTAGCGAATCCCAAGGTGCATGCCAAGCGGGTCAATATCGTCGCGGGCGTGGGCGCGTGAGTTTGCACAACTCCGATTTTCTCATTTTTGAGAAATCAACGGCCCCGCCAGTGACAAATCCTGTCATGGGGAGCTTCTCGCTTTGCATCGCTGTGTTAGGATAGAGAGCGTGACATGTGCGCGGGCGCGGCCGCCCGCACGATGGATGAAGTTCTTACCAGCGAGGGAAATGGCTATGAAGGGTCGAATGGTGTTTGTGGTCGCGGCTCTGTCGTTGGTTGGTGCGTATGCCTTGCTCTTCCGCGAGGGGGCGATCCCCGCGGCCGCGGCGGGCGATCATCTTCCCCTGACCGTCGCCTCCGCAGCGACTTCCACGGTTCTCGCCGCGGAAGCCGAATTCGTCGGCTCCGCGAAGTGCAAGAAGTGCCACCTTGCGGAGCACAAGAGCTGGGAGGCCACACGGCACGGCAAGGCCTTCGATACGCTCAAACCCGGCAATGCGAGCGAGGCGAAGACCAAGCACAAGCTCGATCCGGCCAAGGACTACACCAAGGACGCCACCTGTGTGGCTTGTCACACGGTCGGATTCGGCAAGCCCGGCGGCTACCAGATGCCCGCGGACGAAGAAGCGGCCAAGAAGATGAAGGCCCTGGAGAACGTGGGCTGCGAGAACTGCCACGGGGCGGGCGGCAACTACATCAACCTCCACGAAGAGATCATGAAGTCGAAGCGCAAATACAAGATGGAGGAGATGTACGCTGCGGGTTCGCTGAAGCAGGAGGCCGCCATCTGCCTGACCTGCCACAGCGAAAAGAGCCCCACCGTCGATAAGACCGTGCCCTTCGACTATGAGAAGATGAAGGAAAAGGGCGTCCACGAGCACACGCCGTTGAAGCAGAAGGAGTAAGAGCCTCTAACAGGAAGCGAGCCGCGGGCTTCAGCCCGCGCGAACGCTCGGAGCGAAGAACCCAAGGCCGTCGTTTGTTAGGCCCTCTAAGGCTAAGCGTGGGACTCACGATTCCAACAAGAAGCGCCGGCCCCAGCCGCAAGGCGGCCCGGCGTTTTCCTGGGGGGCAGCTCTGCCCGGCGAACTACGATCCTTCGTTGGTGGGGGCCTGCGGTGACGTCGGCTGCTCGATGAGCAGATTCAGCGCCGCTTCCGGGATATGGCGGATCTTCTGGTAGGTCCAGGGCTGGGTCAGGCTCAAATAGGCCATGGATCCGGTCAGGCCGGTCAGCCCCAGGCAACACAGAATCACCAGCGGCGTGACCACTGCGTGATAGACCAGGAATCGCCGGCGATCGTGTCCCGTCACGATCTCGTCGATGGCTTCGAGGATGGGCAGCCCAAGGCTTCGTGAGACCTGACCCGAACCTCGGAAGACGTGGTCCAGAATCTCGGCAAGGAACACGAAGACGACGCCCGCCGCGATGCCCGCCACCAGCGAGAGCAGCACGACGGTCAGGGCCTTGGGCGAGATCGGCGTGCTTCCTCCACGGGCGGGCTGTCCTTCAGAGAACTGCAGCAGGCGATCCTGTTCCACAGCCTTGATCGCCGGCTCGATCGTCCCGAGTGTCGTCTCCACTTGGGTCAGCTTCTGCCGCGCCTTCTGAACGTTGCCGATGACTTCGCCGAACTGCTCCTGTTTCAGGAAAACCTCGTCGCGCGCCTGATGGAGTTCGGCCAGGGCCAGCTCGTTGCTCTGCAGGCTGATGTCGATGTCCTTGATCTTCGAGGTCTGAGCGGCAACCTGAACCGTGAGCCGGGCACGGTCGCTCTGCCACGGACCCGGCGAGGGTATGAAGTCTGTCGCTGTGGGCAGGGGGGCGATTCCCGCTTCGGCCAGCCGGCTGTCCGCTTCCCGCTGCCCGGTGAGTTTCTCCTCCAGCCGCCGCCGGGCGGCCAGCGCTTCGACGATCTCGGGGTGATGGTCGGTCATTCCGCGGGTTTCGCGGAGCTTGGCGACGTTCTTGTCGATCTCCTGGATCTGCGCCGCCAGGTGCAACGTTTCGGGGCTGGCCGACTCCGGCTCGGTCAGCACCGCGGCAGCACCGCTGGCTGCGGGTGGCTCGGCAGCCGCCAACAGCTGGCGAAGACCGTCCAGCTCCGTTTCGTACTCCCGCTTACGCAGCGAAAGCTCACGGCGCTCACTTTCCAACTGCGCCAGCCGCGTGGAGATCGCCCCGGGGTCGGTGGGGTTTACATGGGGATTGTCCAGGCGAAGCTGGGTCTCGACGCGCTCCGCGCTGAGCAGGCTCTCGCGGGCCTCCGCCACTTCGCGCAGAAAGTAGTCGCGCTGACTGACCAGGTACTCACGGATCCAAGCGGTTGTGCGGCGGATGTAGCTTCTCTTGAGTTGATCGACGAGGTTGCGACCGATGGTCGGATCGGAACCCGTGTAGGTAATCTTGACGATGTCCACCAGTTCGCTGGGCGAGTTGACCGCCACGCTCACGTTGCCGCTTAAGGACCGCGCCAGGCTGTCGCGACGCCGGGCGAACTCGGTGGTCAGCGTCCCGTCGGGATTCCGCTCCGCGCCGGGGATCAGGTTCAGCTTCTCGACCACGTCGGCGAGGCATTCCACGGAAGTCAGGTCGCGGACCATCGTGTTGCGGAAGTACTTGAACGACGCCGCGCCTGCGGACATGGGCAGGTTGATCATCACCGGATCGTTGCGGACTTCGAAGCTGGTGGTAGCGCTATAGGTCCGGGGAATGTACAGGCTCGCCACGAACGCCCCGCAGGCGGCCAGGCAGAAGGGGACGAAAAACATCCAGCGGTGCAGGGCCAGCAGGCGCAACGCGTCGTGCAGCGTTTTGCGTATTTCCGCAAATGGGCGATCATCATCGAAGCCCTGCTCGGACCGGCCGAGCGCGGAGGTGCCGTATGTCTTGCCGGAGCTGGATTTCTGACCGTGTTTAGGCATTCCCAATACCGGCGGAACCTCCGCCTGCGGTCGAACCTCAACCGCCCCTGGCCTCGCGCATTCGCTGCGGGTTTTTCGGACGCCCTATCGTGACCCTTGAGAGGAAAACGCCTCACCTGTTCGAAGAGCCCGCACGCCCGGGCCGATTATTGGACGCCGCCCTCGCGGAGGGCCCGAATCAGAGGCGCCTGGGTTCATGAAAGTCGTCAATCGGTTGAACCTGGGCCTGATGCTTGCCGCCTTCGTGGCGGGAACGGTCGGCGCGATTCTCTGGGTCCGCCAGCCGATGGAGCCGCTCACCCGTGAAAACCTCGCGCAGGCCCGGCAGCGCTGGCGGGACGCCAACATCCCCGCCTATGAGATCCACTACGAGCTGCTGGGCAGTGAGTATGTCGTGCGATCACGCAACGGCATCGTCGAAGAAGTCACCGTCAACGGGCAGGTGCCGACTTCCGGCAACTGGCGAGTCTACGGCGTGGAGGGATTGTTCGACACTCTGGCTGAGGAGTTGGACAACGCCGCCGATCCGGCCGGGCCCTTCGCCGGCGGAAAGCCGGTCCTCATGCGCGTGCGATTCCATCCCCAACATGGCTATGTCGAGCGCTACCTTCGCAGCTCCGGCGGACACGGAAAAGGCGCCCTCATCCAGGTGATTCGCTTCACAACCCCGTCATGACATGGTTAGGCGGGCGTGTCGCTCGGGGGGTTGTGTCCACCGAGTCTTTCTTCCAGCTTGCGGGCCACGTCCAGGGGCACCAGGCGGGCCAGACGATCGAGGTCATAGCGCCCGATCTCCACGATCTGCTTGATCAGCGTGCTGGAGGTGAGCATGTGCTGGCCGCTGGTCATCAGGAAGACCGTCTCGATCCCCCCGATGATCAGGTTCGTCGTGGCGATTTCCAGCTCCGCATGCAAGTCCACGTTGTCGCGGATTCCGCGGAGTATCACTCGTGCCCCCACTGAACGGGCATATTCGACGGTCAGGCCGGAATACGTCTGCACCTCCACGTTGGGAAAGCGTCGCGTGTGCTCGACGAGCATGTCCCGTCGCTCGCCCTGGGTGAAGGTCTCCTTCTTGAGGGGGTTGTCTCCCACGGCCACGATGAGTCGGTCGTACAGGTGCGAGGCCCGCTCGATGATATCGAGATGGCCCAGCGTGACCGGGTCGAACATACCAGGGAATATCGCAAGGTTGGCAGGAGTCGGCACCCAGTTTCTCCAAGCGAGGGCCGATTCTACGGGCCATTCGGGAAGTTAGTCCAGCCCGTGCGTTGACAGCTTCGGCGCTCCGCCCGATGCTGCGGGCATGCACGCGCCGGCCGCAACCCAATCACTGGACCTTTCTGTGGACCTGGCCGGCATTCGCATGGCCAATCCCGTCATGACCGCCTCGGGCACCAGCGGCTTCGGGCCCGAGCACGCTCAGTTCATGGACCTGCGGCGTCTGGGGGCTTTCGTCACCAAGGCCGTCTCGCCGGAAGTACGCAAGGGCAACCCGCCGGAACGGATCGTCGAAACCCGGGGAGGGATGCTCAACGCGATCGGTCTGGCCAACGTGGGCCTCGAACGCTTCGTTGCCGAGAAAGTGCCTTTCTTGCAGGGCGTCGGCGTACCCGTGATTGTCAACGTCGTGGGGCACAAGATCGAGGACTATCAGACCGTCTGCCGTCGCCTCGACGAGATCGAATGCATCGCAGGGCTCGAGCTGAACGTGTCCTGCCCTAACGTTGTGGACGGCTTGGAGTTCGGCACCGACAGTGTCCGCCTGGCGAAGTTGGTGTCGGCCGTGCGCCCGCTGGTGAAGCGGGCCAAGCTGATCGTCAAGCTCTCCCCCAATGTGACCGACGTGACCGAAACAGCCCGGGCAGCCGTGGAGAGCGGGGCGGAGATTCTCTCGGTCATCAACACCCTCTGCGGCATGGCCATTAACGTGGAGACCTGGAAGCCCATGCTGGCCAACCGCACCGGCGGACTTTCCGGCCCCGCGATCAAGCCCGTGGCCATCTTCATGGTCAACCGTGTTTACGAGAAAGTCGCCAAGGCCGCGGGCGTTCCCATCATCGGCATGGGCGGCATCACCGATTGGCGCGACGCCGTGGAGTTCCTGCTTGCGGGGGCCACCGCCGTAGCCGTCGGAACGGCCCTCTTTGTCGATCCCCAGGCCCCCCTCCACATCGTCGACGGCATCGCCGCTTACTTGCAACGCAAGAAAATCCCCTGCGTGCGGGACCTGGTGGGCCAACTGAAATAGGCGAGCTTCACGCTGCCCTTTTGCCTTTTTCGATGAACCGTGCGGCCGCGAGGCCCAATTCAAAGAGCACGTACATCGGCCCGGCGAGGAGCATCTGGTTGAGAATGTCCGCGGACGGGGTCATGATCGCCGAGGCCACGATCACCCCCATGACCACGTAGCGGCGGCTGCCGGCCATGGTTTTCGTAGGGACGATTCCCGACCAAGCCAGAAACACCACCACGATGGGAGTCTCGAAGGTCATGCCGAACGCCAGAGCCAAGAGCAAGACGAAAGAGATGTACTGATCGACGGCGAACTGGCTCTGCAGCGCCGGCGATACCCGCCCCGACTCCAGCGACGTGGACCAAACGCCATTGGGCGTCTGGATCATCAGTCGGCGCGTCGTCGCGTTCACCCACTGATCGCCGGGCTTGGGCTCGGCGGGGTCCTCATGTAGTACGCTAATGCTCGCGACCTGCGGCGGAACGACTTCCTCCGGCGCCTTCTGATCTGCCGCCAGCAGTAGGGATTGGAAAGCACTCGGGCTAAGGTCGGCGGGACCGAACGCGCGATTGAAGGTGATGAAGAACTGCAGCACCACCGGGAGCACGACAAGATACAAAAACAAAACGCCGAGGACGAACAGCCCCGATGATGCCCAAAGCACCCCACGGATAAAACGCTTCTCTTTGGAATACAGTCCCGAGGCCACGAAGTTCCAGAACTGATGCAACACCCAGGGCATCGCCAGGATCAGCGCCGACAGGAAGCTGATCTTCAGATAGGCGGTGAATGCGTCCGTAGGAGCGAGGGCCTGAAGGTTGGGTTGCAGGCCGTTGGCAAACTGCACCATCCACAGCGGGCGAAAAATGATCTCCAGAATCTGTCGGCCGAAGATGAAGGTAAAGACCGCGACGATCGCAACGCCGATCAGGGCGCGGATCAGGCAGCTGCGAAGTTCTTCCAGATGGTCCCCGAAGGACATCCGTGTCCCTTCGACGGCTTCATCCTCTTGCACGGCGTCGCTGTAGTGCGGCCGAGTCGGGTCATCGACCATGGTCGAGGATTCTATCGACGCATTCCCGCCTCAACCACAGCGAGCCGACTCGTGGATGGAAGAGAGTCCTACGGCTTGACGTCCCGCTTGCTGCGCAGGGGGTCGTCTTCGAAGGGGTCCTGTTCCTTGGGGATCGGCTGCAGCAGAGGATCGGGTGTCTTCTCCTTGGCGGGCGGCTGATTGAGTTGTTCCCGCGCCGCGGCCACTTGCTGTCGGCGAAGGTACGGCACTTCGTCCAGGCGAACACAGAGCACGCGCCCGCCCTGACCGAGCAGGTAGACAGATTCGCTCACGCTATTGGGCACGGCCTTGATGACTTGCGCGGCTTCAGCGGAGTTCACCAG
>SBAX01000242.1 GCA_005240095.1 Phycisphaera mikurensis | reverse complement strand
GTCTTCGGCGAGTTGTTCGACACGATACCGTTCGACCGCAAGGCCGACGGCGTGGCGGGCCTGCGCCGCTGCGGTGAGGCCCTTCGGCGCGGCGACGGACTGCTGATGTTCCCCGAAGGCACCCGATCACTGGACGGCAGGATGCAGCCCTTCAAAGTGGGCGTGGCGGTTCTGGCGATCGAGCACGGGGTCCCGATCATTCCCGTGCGCATCGACGGTGCCCACGAACTCCTGCCCAAGGGCAAGCATCTGCTCCGCCCTGGAGTCGTCAGCGTAGCCTTCGGCGAGGCTGTTTATCCGCCGGCTTCCGCGGAGGGGCGCGAGGACTACGCCGTGTTCGCGGCGCTGGCGCGTCAGGTTCAGGAGGCGGTAAGCTGCCTGCGCGCAGGAGCGGCCTCGTGAGCGCCGACACCGGCGGCGCGTCATCCCGGTCCGCGGCCTTCTTCGACGTGGACGGCACGCTGTGCGACACCACGATCGCCCACCACTACAGCTATTTCATGCTCCGCCGGCGACCCGGGTGGCGGGGTCGAGTGTGGTTCGTGACCTTCCTGGCCAAGTGCGGGTACTATCTCTTGATTGACCGAGTGGACCGGTTGCGCTTCAACGTCGTGTTCTATCGAAACTATGCGGGCCTGCCGAGCGCGGAAATCAAAGCTCAGGCCGAGGATTGCTATCGGCGGGTCATCGCCCCGCGGCGCTTCCCCGACGCGGAAGAGTGTGTGGCCGAGCATCACGCGGCCGGACGCCGTATCGTGTTCGTGACCGGCTCGCTTGATTTCGTCATCGCTCCGCTGGCCCGCGAGCTCCGGGCGAGCGATGTGCTCGCCTCGCGGCTGGCGGAGGCGGACGGGCGCTTCACGGGCGAGCTGGCCGGCGCGCCCATCGGCGCCGAGGAGAAGGCCCGACTCGTACGCGAATACGCAGAAACGCATGATGTGGACCTTGGGCAGTCCTTTGCCTACGGCGACAGCATGGCGGACGTGCCCATGCTCGAGGCCGTGGGCTTCCCGCACGCAGTCAATCCGGGGCGCAAACTGGCATCGCGGGCCGCGGCGCGGGGCTGGCCGGTTCATCGTTGGGCGAGAGCCGGGGATGCCAACGCATGAAAGCCCTTGAGTTCCGCAGAAGCATTCCCCGGTACGCGATCCTCAAACTTTTCGGCTCGCGGTTTCGACGTCTGTGTACGAGCGGGATCGCCCCCCTTGCCCTGCGCGACCTGCCCGAGCCTGGGTTCCCCACCGCTCATTGGGTCCGCATCCGCCCCAGGCTCGCGGGCATCTGCGGCTCCGATCTGGCTACCCTCTGCGCCAAAGGCAGTACGTATCTTGCGCCGGTCACGTCCTTGCCGTTCGTCATGGGCCACGAGCTGGTGGGCACGATCACGGAGGTCGGCGGTGCGGTCTCCCGCGTGCGCGTGGGAGATCGCGTGGTGCTCCATCCCGCGTTGGGATGCGCAGCGCGAGGGATCGAGCCTGCGTGTGCGGCCTGCCGCGAGGGCCGCGACGCCCTCTGCCGCAACGTTCTGCGTGGCGACGTATCCAAGGGGATCCAGATCGGCTATTGCCGCGACACCGGCGGCGGGTTCAGCGAGAGTCTCGTAGCTCACGAGTCGCAGGTGTATGTCGTGCCTTCCGAGATTGAGGATCGGGCGGCGGTGCTGGTCGAGCCTCTGGCCTGCGCGCTGCATGGGGCGCTGCGGGCAAGCGTCCCCGCCGGTGAGACCGTGCTGGTCATCGGGGCGGGGGCGATCGGGCTGCTGACTGTGGCGGCGTTGCGGGCCACGGGGTGCGCGGCTCGCATTGTGGTGGCCGCCAAGTATGATCATCAGCGACGCGGCGCCATGATGCTCGGGGCGGACGCCCTTGTGGACGCCCGCGGCGCGGTCTCCGCACGGTATGCGAACTGGGCCGGGGCCCTGGACGCGGAAGTGCTCAAGCCGGAGCTGGGCAAGCCCGCGGTCCTTGGCGGAGCGGCGACGACGTTCGACTGCGTGGCCTCGTCGGATTCGATCGATGACGGGCTGCGTTTCACCCGCAGCGGCGGGACGTTCGTGCTGGTGGGCATGCCCGGCATTCCGCGAGGCGTGGACTGGACCCCCATGTGGTTCAAGGAACTGACCGTTCATGCGGCGTACGCCTACGGGCCGGAGCGACTCGCCGACGGCCGGCGGCAGACGTTCGATGTGGCCATCGACCTCATGCAAACGTGGGGACCGAAGCTCGCCACACTGGTCGGCGAGCCTTTTGCCTTGCGCGATTATCGCGCAGCGTTCGAGGCGGCGTTGAACACCTCGCGCCGCGGGTCAGCTAAGACGGTATTTGCCATTGACTTATGATGCCGCGTCCGGCGCTTTGCTCATGAATAAACTCAACGGATCACCTAACATTCACCCCGTTACTGCGGACGATCCGCCGTTTCTCTTCCACCGCGGCGAGGGGTATACGCGTCACCGCCTGCCCGTGGGCACGGACGTGATCTACGCCAACCCGCCGCTGCCGGGCATCGCCGATCGCAAGGCGGCCATCGAGCACGCCCTGGATCATCCCCTGGGCATGGAGCCGTTCGATGCTCATTTGCGCCCGGGGATGAAAGTCACCATCGCTTTCGATGACGTCTCCCTGCCTCTGCCGCGCATGCAGAAGCCCGACGTTCGCCAGACGGTGATCGAGGCCGTGCTTGAGCGCCTCGACCGCGCGGGCGTTACGGACATTGACCTGATCTGCGCCATCTGTCTGCACCGCCGCTGCACGCCTGCGGAACTGAAACACTTCGTAGGGCCTGCGGTCTTCAAGCGCTTCTGGCCCAAGCGGCTCTACAACCACGACGCCGAAGACCCCAATGGCAATCTGCACCTCGGAACAACCTCCACAGGTGAAGTCGTGGAGATCAATCGCCGGGCCGCGGAGTCCGATCTGCTGGTGTATGTGAACATCAACCTGGTCACCATGGACGGGGGGCATAAGTCCGTGCCCGTGGGGCTGGCTACCTACCGCTGCGTGCGGCATCATCACAATGCCCCTACGCTGCTGCATGACTCCAGTTATATGGATCCGCCGCACAGCGATTTCCATCGCTCCTGCGAGCGCATGGGCGAGATCGTGGCCAAGAACGTGAAAATCTTCACCATCGAGACGACGCTCAATGGCGACCTGTTCTCCAACATGCTGGGGTTCCTGCAGAAGAGAGAACACGCCTGGAACATTCGCGATCGTTTGTCTTACCACGGCAGTCGCGTGGGACTGTCGGCGTTGCCGTCGTCGCTGCGGCGCAAGGTGTACAACGCACTGCCGGCGCCCTATGGACTGACCGGCGTTCACGCCGGGAAGACGGACGACGTCCACCGCGAGACGCTCAAGAGTGTGGACCGTCAGGCCGAAGTCGCCGTCCCCCGGCAATATGACATCATGCTGGTGGGCCTGCCCTCCATCGGGCCGTACAACGTGAACTCCATTCTCAATCCGATTCTGGTGTACTGCCTGTCTGCGGGGTATTTCTTCAATTTCTATCGCAATCGTCCTCTGGTGCGTAAAGGCGGCGTGATGATCATTGATCATCCGCTCACCGACGAGTTCAAACTCCTTCATCATCCCTCCTACTATGATTTCTATCGCGACCTGCTTCCGCAGACGCGCGATCCGCGGGAGCTGGAACGGCGTTTCGAAAAAAGTTATGCGGAGAATGAGAGGTATATCCATCTCTATCGCCATTCCTATGCCTACCACGGCGTGCATCCTTTCTACATGTGGTACTGGGGCGCGCATGGCGTCGCCCACATGGGGAAGGTGATTGTGGTCAATCCCCAGAGTCACGAAGCGGCCCACCGAATCGGCTTCGAAATCGCTGCGAACATGGACGCGGCCATGGATATGGCAAGGAGTTTCGTGGGGCGCGATGCATCGATGTGCTACTTCCACTGCCCGCCGATGATCATGTGCAAACTGCCCTGAGCACTTTCATGAGCGACGGGCCCTTTCTGGTCATTGCCAATCCGACCTCCGGCCGAGGGCGGGGGCGCGGAACAGCCGAGGCCGTGGCCACACTGCTGCGCGCAAGTCATGGCGAGGTTTCGGTGGAGTACACCCAGGAGCGCGGGCACGCCGCGGCCATCGCCCAGGCTGCGATTCAGAAGGGCGGGCTGTCGTGCCTCGTGGCATGCGGCGGCGACGGCACCGTGCAGGAAGTCGCCGGGGCCCTCGCGGACTTCGCGGCCGCCCACGGCGGTGAGGCCCCGGCCCTCGGCCTGGCGCCCGCCGGGCGCTGCAATGACTTCGTGCGGGCGATGGGCATCAACAACCACCCCTACGACATTGCCCGGGTCCTGCGGAGCGGTGAGCCGGTTCCGGTGGACTTGGGTCGAGTCAATGGCAAATACTTCTGCACCGTGGCCACCGTAGGGATCGACGCCGAAGTCTCCAGCTATGTGGACACCATGCGCCTGCCCCTTCGCGGAACACCGGCCTATGTCTATGGGGCCATCCGTGTGCTTGCACGATATCGCGCGCCTCGACTGCGGATTACCGGAGACTTTGGAGAGATCGATCGCGAGTTGCTGCTCGCCTCCACCGCCAACACCACTTCCTACGGCGGGGCGATCCAGATTGCCCCCCACGCCTCGGCGACCGACGGCCAGTTGGACCTCTGTCTCGTCGATCCCATGCCCCGCCTGCGGGCTCTACGCCTCCTGCCGCAACTGATGGCGGGAAAACACGTCAACCGACCGGAGGTGCACTTCGTGCGCGCCCCGCGGGTTACCATGGACTCTCCACGGTCGCTGGAAGTCTGGGCTGACGGCGAGCGCCTGGCAAACACGCCGGCAGTCATCGAGGTCGTCCCCTGCGCTGTGCGAGTTGTGTGTCCGCGCGGCGGACTACATCCCCGTTGATATCGACAGCAGGAACAGACTTGGAACGATGACCACCAGCAGGGGATAGACCAGAAAGTCGAAGATGTTGAAGTAGATCGCCGCCAGGAAGACCCATACTCCAAAAGGTCGCAGCACGGCATACAGTCGCCCGAGCGTGCCGGGAAACAGATGCTCCAATACCCATGATCCGTCCAGCGGAGGTATGGGAATCAAGTTGAACAGGGCCAGCGCTACATTGATGAAGAAGGCCAGTTTGAGGATCATGCAGAGCGGCCCGATCAGTGCGCCGAAGGGTACGCCCACGACCACCACCGGTGCCGTGAAATCGAAGCTGGCGTAGTTCACGATCGGCCCTGCCCCTGCCAAACGCACCACACAACCAATCCCCAGGAGCAGCAACAGGGATGCACACGCCAATAGAAGATTCGACCCCGGCCCCGCCAGGGCAATGAGGATGTGCGCCCGCCGCCAGCGGGGAAGCGCCTCCACCTGGACCGGCACCGGCCGGGCATAGCCGAAGACCGGACCGCCGGCCCAAGCCAGAATCGCCGGCAGAAGAACCGTCCCGAAAGGATCAATGTGCGCCAGGGGATTTAAGGTGACCCTTCCCAGGGACCGCGCCAGGCCGTCGCCCAGCCACCACGCGGTGATGGCGTGCGCCGCCTCGTGGACGGTCAGGGAGAGCAGGACCACGAACACGCCGTAGACGATCGCGGCGATGTTGCGCTGCGTATGGGAGTCGGCGAAGACGCTGGTGGTTGCGAGATCGCCGCGGTAGCGGAGCATGCCGAGCGTGGCCAGCACGCAGACCGCCCCGCCGGTAAGCAGGAAGACGATCGCTGCGGTGCAGATCGCCCGCGAGTGGGCGTATGCTGCGGAGCGTCGCACCCGCAGCCGATGCAGAATGAGCAGCACGATCGTCGCGATCGCCGGCAGGATTCCCGCCAGGGGCACGAATACGAGAGCGGAGCAGATCAAGGCCCAGACCGCCAGCGGGGAAACCCTCGGCCACAGCAGCGCCGCCGCCGGCGCCGCGGGCGCCTCCGGCTCCGCAGGCGTCTGCTGGGGAACCACACCGAGGTGAGCCAGCAACGGCAGTCCCTGCTCCCGGCTGAGCAGGAACCCCAGGGAACCATCGAACCCTTCGAAGCGGACGATGAATCCTTCGCCGTGCCCGGCGATGTAGAGGTCCTCGGCCCACCTGCTTGCCGGAACGTCAACGACGCTGTCTTCGCCGCGCAGCAGGATACGCCCCGGCGGCAGCTCCACCCGCCAGCGCCGCCCGTTCACATCGACCCACTCCATGGGTGGGGCCTGCGGCTCAGCGCTCATGAATCGAACTCATCGCTGCGGAAACTGTTGCCCAGGTAGGTGGAGCGCACCAAGGGGTTGCTCACGATCTCCCGCGGTGTTCCCTCGGCGAGCTTGTGACCCTCGTTGATGATGTAGCTGCGGTCGGTCACCCGCAGCGTCTCGCGGACGTTGTGGTCGGTCAGCAGGATGGCGATGCCATGGTCGTGCTTGAGCCGCAGGATCTCCCGCTGCAAGTCCTCCACGGCCTTGGGATCAACGCCGCTGAAAGGCTCATCGAGCATGATCAGCTTGGGCTCCGTCACCAGAGCCCGGGCGATCTCGAGCTTGCGCCGCTCCCCGCCGGATAGCGTCCGCGCAAGCTGCTTTCGCTGCCCGGTGAGTCCGAACTGCTCGATCAAATGGTCGGCCTTTTCGAATCGCTCCTTCCGGGAAAGGTTCCGCATGGTTTCCAGGATGGCGATGAGGTTGTCCTCGACGGAGAGGCGCTGGAACACGCTGGGCTCCTGGGAGAGATACCCCATGCCCAGCTGGGCGCGCTTGTACATGGGCAGGGTGGTGACATCCTGATGGTCGAAGGTCACCGCCCCATGGTCGGGGTCGATCATCCCCACGGTCATGCGGAAGGTCGTGGTCTTGCC
>SBAX01000040.1 GCA_005240095.1 Phycisphaera mikurensis | reverse complement strand
TCCTTACTCCTGCCAGAAACCGGAAACCCTTGATCCGGCAGGAGTTATCGTTCGTCGATCTTCAAATTCTTGAGCCCACCTTGCGCTGTACTGCTAGGATCGGAGAGGGCGAGATTCGAACTCGCGATACAGGCGTTCACCCGTATGACGGTTTAGCAAACCGTTGGTTTCAGCCACTCACCCACCTCTCCACAACGTCGTGGGCCCGCAGTTTCGCAAAACGTATCACTCCCGCTTCTACAGGTCAAGCCGTTGAGCTCCCGGTCTTGCCGGCGACATCGCCTTTTGGCCCACAATCATTCCGCCTCACCGCCGAGCGCCACCACCGGTCGGTTTCCTGAACAGATGCGCGCGGTCCTCTTCGCCAACGACAAGCTCGGTGAGAGGAACGACTTCCACTCTGTGGGCCAAAGCATAGCGGCGCTCACCTGGATAGACCACGATCAGGCGATCCAATTTCAGGTCCCCTAGTGCGATCTTCATGGAGGGCGTAAGGACGGGGGCATCCATCCGCTTGCATTCGACACCTACGCGCCGGCCGTGCTTGAAGAGCAGCAGGTCGAGTTCCGCTCCCTGGTGCGTCGCCCAGAAATAAGCCTCGTCCGGACGCACGGCCTTCAGCACTTCCTCGACGGCGAAGCCCTCCCACGAAGCCCCGACCTTGGGATGCGCCTCCAGATCCCCGTGGCTGCCGGTGCCCAGCAGGGCGTGCAGGAGACCGCTGTCCCGCACGTAAACCTTCGGTGATTTGACTTGCCGCTTGGCGACGTTCTCGAACCACGGGGGTAGTTGGCGAAGCATGAAGACCCCAGTCAGCAGGTCAAGGTAGCGACGTACGGTCGATTGACCCACCGCCAAGGCCCGGGCAAGCTCCGCGCCGTTCCAGGTCTGGGCGTGGTAGTGCGCGAGCATGTTCCAGAAACGCCGTAGCGCGGCGGTGGGGATCTGGATCCCCAATTGCGGGATGTCGCGTTCCAGGAAGGCCTGAATGAACTGGCGGCGCCAGGCCATGGAGTCTGCCGAGCTCCTTGCCGTGTACGCCAGCGGGAACCCCCCGCGCAACCAAAGCCGGTCTTGGACGCCGCGACCCAGGTCCGAAAGGCGAAAGCCCTCCAGAGAGACTGTCTCCAGCCGCCCGGCCAGCGTTTCCGAGGATTGCTGCAGCAGGTCAGGTGAAGCACTGCCCAGGATCAGGAATCGTGCCGGCAGCGGCTGGCGATCCGCGAGCACACGCAACAGTGGAAACAGCTGCGGCCGCCGCTGGATTTCGTCGATGACCACCAAACCTCGTAGAGGACGCAGTGCGATATCCGGCTCGCTCAGCCTCGCCAGGCTTTGAGGGTCTTCGAGGTCAAAGTAGTTGAGGGACCGCTCGGAAATGAGCTGCCGGGCGAGCGTAGTCTTGCCGCATTGACGCGGTCCGAGCAGGGCCACAATTCGGCTTCGCCGCAGGGCTGTGCGCACCTGGTTGACATCCGCCTTCCGGTCAATCACCGCTCCATTCTAGACCATGAAAATCTATCATGCAATGGCAGGATTTCATGGTCGCTCCCTGGATTCAGAAACAGCGGGCGCTCGCCTCAAAGCAGGGCGATCGCTGACTCCGGTATCACTTGGGCCCCGCTACATCTGTTCGATGGTGGAGATCCCCAGCAGGCTCAGCCCCAGCCGCAGGACCCGGGCGGTGAGGTCGCAGAGCCGCAAGCGCGACAGACGCAGCTCATCCGGCGTCGCGTCGATCACGCGCACGCCCAGCTTCTTGTCGTAGAAACGGCTGAACAGCTTCGCCAGGTCGTACAGGTAATCGGTCAACACGTTTGGTTTGAGCTCCCGCGCCAGGATCTCAAACACGTCGGCGAACTGCAGCAGCTTCTTGGCCAGAGCGATCTCCGCCGGATGTTCCAGAATCACCGCGGCGTCGGGCAGCTCGGCGAAATCGATCCCCGCCTTGCGCCCGATGGATCGAATGCGGGCATAGGCGTAGAGCATGTACGGGGCGGTGTTCCCTTCCAGGTTGAGCATGATGTCGGGATCGAAGCGGTAATCGCTGCTGAGGGCATGGCACAGATCGAAGTACTTGATCGCCGCTAGCCCCACGGTCTCCGTCACCGCTGCGATTTGATCGGCGCCCAGGTTGCGCTGGGGGCGGATGTCGTCCGGCGCCTGGTCCTCAATCACCTTCCGGGCCCGCGCTACGGCCTCGTCGAGCAGGTCCTTGAGTTTGACCGTGCCCCCCTCACGCGTCTTGAACGGCGTGCCCGCCTTGGAGAGCATGTTTCCGAAACCCAGATGCTCGAGCCGGACGCGCGGGCCCACCCAGCCGACTTTCCGGGCGGCGGCGAAGAGCATCTCGAAATGCTGCTTCTGTGAAAGCCCCACCACGTACACGATCCGCGTGGCGCCGAGCGTCTCCACTCTGTGAATGAGCGTGGCCAGATCCGAGGTGGCGTAGTTGAACCCCCCATCCGACTTCCGCACGATCAGCGGCAACGGCTCGCCTTCGCGGGTCTTGAAGCCCTCTGGAAAGATGCAAAGCGCCCCCTCGCTGTCCCGCACCGCATCATTGGCCCCCGAGTCGCGGAGATGCTCCAGCCGCCGGACCACCTCCATCATCAGGCCGTTGTAGAAGCTCTCCCCCCGGTCGATCAGCCGCACGCCCAACCGGCGGTAGATATCATGACAGTGCCGCAAAGACTCATGGCAGAAAGCCTCCCAGATCCGCCGCGCCGTGGGATCACCGCTTTGCAAGGCGACGACCGTCTGGCGAGATTCCTCGCGAAACGACTCGTCAGCGTCAAAGCGAGCCTTGGCCTCCACATAGAACGATTCCAGGTCCTGAATCACCAGCTCATCAGGCCGCTCCATCACCTCCGGCTTCACATGCCGCAGATGGGCGAGCAGCATCCCGAATTGCGTCCCCCAGTCGCCGACATGGTTCTCGCGATGAACGGTATGGCCTGCGAATTCGAGCACCCGGGCCACGCAGTCCCCGATCACCGTGCTGCGCAAGTGCCCCACGTGCATTTCCTTGGCGAGGTTGGGGCTGGAAAGATCAACCACAACCACTTCGGGCTTCTCGGCCGGCGGCAGGCCCACTCGGTCCGCGGTCAGGTCCGCCGCCTTAGGGATCGCCGCCAGTTGCGCCGCCAGGAACGCCGGCCGAAGCCTAAAGTTGATGAACCCCGGCCCGGCGATCTCCGGCGGCTCGCACATGTCGTCGATCGCCAGATGGTCCACGATCGCCTGGGCCACGTCGCGCGGCTTCCTGCCCAGCTTCTTGGCCACCCCCATGGCCGCATTGCATTGGTAGTCCCCGAACTTCTCATCCTGCGACGCCTGGATCAGCGGATCCGCTTCAGCGCTGATGCGCGCCAGTGCCTGCTTTGTGCGCGTCGTCAGAAGTTGCAGAACAGACTGCATGAGCAATCCCTTGTTGCCGGGCCGTCAGCACGCCGGACAGAGGCCAATCCTAAGCAAAAGCACGGCCGGAGGTATCCATCTGCCTGCGTAATGGACCCAGGGCCATCGTTACCCCCGGGTTACGTACAATTTTCGATCACCGCCCTCATAGTGGGGCAGGCGAAAACCTGATATATTCTTGCCAGGGCCCGCGCCTTGCCTCACCGGGACCCACGGGGAGCCCTTATGACCACCACGCTGAGTTCCGCGGGGACGACCACGGCGGCCTCCTTATCACCACCTCGGGCGCGGCCTAAGGTCCCACAGCGCTCCCGCAGTCGTGCCCTCCCCATCGGCATCGCCCTCGTGCTCCTGGTCGCCCTTGCCGTGGCTACCTGGTCAGTCGCCCGCTGGTCACGCAGCGCTGCCAAGATCGCCGGCGTGGACAAGTTCGTCGTCGCCCCCCAGACCTTCAACGTTGTGCTCAAGGAAAAGGGCGAGCTCAAGGCCACCAAATCCACGGACATCAAGTGCGAGGTCGAAGGTAAGTCGACGATCATCAGCCTTATCGAGGAGGGCACCCCCGTCAAGGAGGGCGATCTGCTCGTCGAACTGGCCAGCAATGAAATCGAAGAACGCATCCGTCAGGAAGAGCTCAAGGAAACGAACGCCATCACCGCCTACGAAGCAGCCAAGACGGAGCTCGACATCCAGCGCGACCTGAACGCCAGCGACATCCGCAAGGCCGAGCTGGAGATCCGCCTTAAGGAGCTCGAACTCGAAAAGTACGAGAAGGGCGACTGGGAGCAACGCCTCAAAGATGCCGTCATCGCCATCGATCAGGCCACCATCCTCCTGGAACGCCGCCGCGAAGACTACGAAGCTTCCAAGCAGCTCATCGAGAAAAAGTACATCACCCAGACGGAATACGAAGAGCACGAGTTCAACTTCCAGAAGGCCCAGTGGGAGCTGGAGAAGGCCAACAAGGCCCTCGAGGTGCTGCAGAAATACACCCACGTCGCCGACATGGAGCAGCGCAAGTCCGACGTCGAAGAAGCAAGGAAGGAGTGCGAGCGGGTCAAAAAGAACGCCGAGGCCGAGGAAACGAAAAAGCTCCGTGCCGTCGAAGGCGAGGAAAAAGAACTCGCCCTCACCCAGGATCAGCTCGCCAAGCTCCGCGGCCAAAAGGAGAAATGCCGCATCATCGCCCCCACCCAGGGCTTCGTGGTGTACTACGCCGAGGGCGGCGGGCGCTGGATGATGAACTCCGACAATCAGATCAAAGAAGGTGCCATGGTCATCGAGCGGCAGATCCTCATGCAGCTCCCCGATACGTCAACGATGATGGCCGTCGTCCGCGTGCACGAAGCCAAGACTGACAAGCTCGTTCTGGGCCAGCGCGCCACCGTCACCGTGGAAGGTATCCCCGGGCGCACGTTCACCGGCACCGTGACCCGCATCGCCGCCCTCGCCGACAGCCAGAGCGGCTGGCTTAATCCCGACCTGAAGGAATACGAAACCGAGATCACCCTCGATCCCACCGACGCAACCCTCAAGCCCGGCGTGACGGCCCACACCGAAATCCTCGTGGACACCGTCGAGAACAAGCTCGCCGTCCCCGTGCCCGCGATCTACACCAAAGGCGGACAGCGTTTCGTTTTCCGGGAGGGTACCGGCCAGTCCTACGTTCCCGTGGAGTTAGGCGCTGTCGGCAGTGAATGGGCGGAGATTCGCTCCGGCCTGAACCCTGGCGACCGCATCCGGCTGGCCTTCACCGACGAGGACAAACGCTCCGTGCCCGACCCCGCGCCCGTCGAACGCCGCGGTCCTGCGCGAATGGGAGAAAAGCCGCCCGCCCAGGCATCCGCTACCGCTGCGCCGGCGCCCGCGCCAACCGCCGGCGCCGCGCCGCCCGCGGGTGCGCAGCGCCCCCAGCAAGACCGCCCGATGCGCCGCGGACCCGGCGGTGGCCAGGGTCGATCCTCCAGCGGGCGGAGCCCTTGAGCCGCTTCCTCACGTGGTCATCGCATCCGTTCACGACCTGACCAAGATCTACGCCAAGCCCGGCAGCGACGTGCAGGTCCACGCCCTCCGCGGCGTAACCATCGAGTTCGTCGAGGGGCAGTCCGTGGCCATCTGCGGCCAGAGCGGCTCGGGCAAAAGCACGCTGATGAATCTGCTGGGTTGCCTCGATCGCCCCACCGCCGGCCGCTACCTGCTCGGTGACGACGATGTCTCCCAGCTCGATGACGATGCTCTGTCCGATATCCGCGGTCGCCGAATCGGCTTCGTCTTCCAGAGCTTCAACCTCATCGCCCAGCTTTCCGTCCTCGAGAATCTCGAGGTGCCGCTCTTCTATCAGGGCGTGCCCCCGCGTATCCGCCGGGAGCGTGCCGAGCACCTGGTCGATCTCGTGGGCCTCGCCGATCGCGGAGATCATCGACCCAGCGAGCTTTCCGGCGGTCAGCAGCAGCGCGCCGCCATCGCCCGTTCCCTCATCAACGAGCCCTTGATTCTGCTGGCCGACGAACCCACCGGGAACCTCGACTCCGCCACCGGCGAGGCCATTCTCGCCCTCTTTGGTGAACTGCGCAGACAGGGCAAAACCATCCTCATAGTCACCCACGACCCCAACGTCGCCGGCCGCTGCGACCGCATGATCACCCTTCGCGACGGGATCATCATCAGCGACGTGTACAACAACGGGCAGCGGAGCCTGACCTCATGAGCTTCGAACAACGCGGCGAAACCGTCATCGGGGCGCACTCCCTGGAAGAACTCAAGCTCGTCTATCGCGTGCTCCATCGCCATTTGTCGCAGCACGTGGCGCTCATGGACACTCACTTCCTGATCGAGCTGCAGAACTTCCTGCACGCCCAGGCCACGGCCGAAGGTGTGGACACTTCGAACCACACCGCCTGGGACGCATGGCTGGGCAACCCCGACGCCCCCGCCTGCGACGTGCGCGTGCGCCGCCGCCGCACCATCGACCCCGATGCAGATGAGTAACGGCAGGGCGAGGGCTTCGGCGGTGAGCTCAGCCGAACCGCTCCCGCCGAGCCGCGCATTCGGGAGGGCGAGGCTCCTGCCGAGCCGCGCCTCATGTTCCCCTCTCCCCGCGGGAGAGGGGCAGGGGGGAGGGCCTTCTAGTTTCTAGTTTCCAGTTTCTAGTTTCCAGATGGAGGGCGAGCTTCCTGTCGAGCCGCGACGTGACTGCGACCGTCAGAGAGCGGGCTTGACTCCACGTATCCAACCACTCGCCATCTGGAATCTGAGATTTGAAATCTCAAATCCCGGGTGGCACGGACAAGCTCCGCTTGTCCGTGCTCGCGGTACTCGAAACGGAACCTCCAGTTCACCCAAAAAAGACAACGCCCGCGAAGAGCCGTCTTCGCGGGCGTGGGTCCTAGGGCGACCCGGGGTCGAGTGAGGCTCAGTTCACCCGGCCCGGTCGGGTCGTCAGTTTATTCCGGGCGAGCCGCACCGCGGCTCGCGGATTCATCAATGCTGTGATTGCTCGTCGAGGAGCTTGCGCAGTTGCTGATTCTCGCGGCGCGTGGCCTCGAGATCGAAGAGCATGTACTTGATGCTCAGTCGAACGAAGTCGATGCTCTCCTGCAGGCTGTTGACCGTCTCCTTGAGTTGCCGATGTCGCTCGCGGGTCTGCTCGGCCAGGAGCTCGAGCTTGTCGCGCTCGCCCGCCGGCAGCGTCGCAATCTCCGCGATCAACTCCGACAGCTTTCGTTGGAACGTCTCTTCGTTCATGGGACTCCCCTCTCCTAACACTACAGCGCTAGTTCTGCTCAAGCGAAATGGTTGAGCAGGCCGATGCCATCCTCCAACCGAAAGGAGGTGTGGCATGACGGCGGAGCAGGT
>SBAX01000307.1 GCA_005240095.1 Phycisphaera mikurensis | reverse complement strand
GCCAGAAACCGGAAACCCTTGATCCGGCAGGAGTTATCGTTCGTCGATCTTCAAATTCTTGAGCCCACCTTGCGCTGTACTGTTAGGTGCTCATCTAAAGAAGATCCTCGAGGAGCAGGGCTACGTCGTGGACCTTACCGAGTCGGGCCGCGCCGGCGAGGAAATGGCCGCCCAGCAGGCTTACGACGGGATCGTCCTTGATCTGATGCTCCAGGATCACGACGGCGTGCAAATCTGCCGCAACCTCCGCCGACGGAAGGTCACCACCCCGATCCTCATGCTCACGGGTCTCTCCGCAACCCCTGACAAAGTCACTGGGCTGGAGGCGGGCGCCGACGATTATATGACCAAGCCCTTCGATCTCGAGGAATTCGTCGCCCGCTTGCGCGCCTTGCTGCGGCGGGCGCGGGCCGACGAGGGTACAAGATTGCACTTCGAAGGCATCGAAATGGACCTCGTCAAGCGCACCGTAACCCGCGATGGCAAACCGATCTCCCTGACCGCCAAGGAGTTCGCCCTGCTGGAATACTTCCTGCGAAACGCCAACCGCGTCCAGACGCGCTCCGTGATCGGCGAGCGCGTCTGGGACATCGCCTTTGAGGATGAAAGCAACGTCATTGAGGTCTACGTCTCGCGGCTGCGGCAGAAGATCGACAAGGGGTTCGCCAAGCCGCTGATCCACACCGTCATCGGAACGGGGTACATTCTCAGCGCCGAGGGCCCACCCACGTAACGCCCGTAACGCCGGGCGCCAGTTCATGTTCGAGTTGCCCAACACCCTTCGCTTTCGACTCACCGGTTACTTCCTCGGTCTCTTCGGGCTCCTCCAGATCGCTCTGTGGATCATCGTCAACCTCGTCGTCACCGCCAATCTCTACGAACGCTTCGATGCCGAACTGCTTCGCCGTGCGCAGACCTTCGCCCAGGCGTTGCAGTCGGATGAGGCCCGCGCCATGGAGTCCTTCCGTGATCGCGTCCTCACTCTCGCAGAGCCCTTCCAGTCGGAGAATTCCTTTTTCGAAGTGCGCTCCATCGCCAGCGGCGAGGTGGTCAAGTCCTCCAACATGGTCGGCTTGGCCTTATCCGACGTGAACGCCCCGATCGTCTCCTCACTGGTCCCGCAGTGGCGGACCCTCTCCGGCGAAGCGGCCGATGCCTTGTGCGGGCGGGGCTGCCAGTTGCGGATTGTTTCGCTGAACCTGGAGGAGGCCGGCGTGTCCGTGCAGATGGGCGCGGGCATGACGGTGCTGCAGCGAACGCTGGCCGCGATTCGCCAGGTCCTGATCATCTCCGCGGTGGTGAGCCTCGTGGCCGCCGGCGTGGCCTCGTGGATCGTGGCCGGGCGGTCCCTGGCGCCGCTGCAGAAGATCGCCACCCGCGCCAAGGGCCTGACCGCCGAACACCTCGAGGAGCGCCTTCCCGCTCCCACCCAGGGCGATGAAGTCGCAGACATGATCGCGGCGATCAACGAGATGCTCACCCGTCTCGAACGGCAGTTCAAGAACCAGCAACGCTTCATCTCCAATGTCAGTCACGAGCTCCGCACGCCTCTGGCCGTGCTCATGGTCGAAGTCCAGATGCAGCGCAAGCTCACCGCTCAGCATCCCGAGCTCGCCGAGTTCTTCGAAAGCGCCGAGGAAGAAATCAACCGCCTCCTGCGTATGGTCGAAAGCTTCCTGATCCTGACCCGCGCGAGGATCCGTCAGCGCCTCGAAACCGTCGCCGATGTGTCCGTTGAGGACGTTGTGGTTCGGGCGGTGCAGGACGCGGGCAAGAACGCCCGCGCCCGGGAAGTCCGCATCGTCCCGCACTTTTCCAGCGAAGACGTCGAGGGTGAGCCTGTCGTCTCGGGGGATAGCGACCTGCTGGTCACCGCCGTTCAGAACCTCATCAGCAACGCCGTGCGGCACTCGCCCCGCGGTCAGTCCGTCGAAGTGGACGTCCATACCACGGCGAAGCAGGTACGCATCGCCGTCCGCGATCACGGCCCGGGCATCCCCGAGGAGCACCACCCCCACATCTTCGAGATGTTCTACCAGGTAGCCACTCGCAGCGGCGGAGGCACCGCCGGCATCGGCCTGGCCATCGTGAAAACCGTCGTCGAACTCCACGGCGGCACCGTCTCCCTGCGCAATGTGGAAGGCGGCGGCTGCGAATTCACCATTGTGCTTCCCATCGTCGCCAAACCCAAGACGCGAACCCTGCAACTCGCCACCCAATGAGCCCGGGGAAAGGGCGGTTGCCTCCTCAGCCGCTGGAGCGCTGATTCCCTGGAGACTCAACGCGAAGCATGCGGAGCCTCACCACCACGAACAGCATTGCCGCCCCCACGATCAGGTATAGCGGAACGATGTAGCGAAGACGCAGGAAAATAGGGGCGCAGCCCATGACCGCGAAGAACGCGGCCAGCGCGTAGCTGACCCGGACCACGCGGCGGATGGGCCAGCCCCGGTCGACAAGCTGATCGTAGAAATGCGAGCGATCGCCCTGCATCAGCGGGCGCTGATTGCGCCAGCGCCGCGCCAGGGTCAGCAGCATGTCGCCCAGCGGCAACGCGAACATCATCAGTGCCGCCACCATCCATCGAATAGCGATCGACTTGGCAAACAGCAGGAGCAACACGGCAACGTTCAGGCCCAGCAACATCGAGCCCGCGTCCCCCATGAAGATCTTGGCCGGGTTGCGGTTGTACGGGAGAAAGCCCAGCGCCGCGCCCATCATCGCCAGCGACAGCACCACCCGTTGCCCGTCCAGGGGGTTCCACACGCTCCACAACCGCAGGTTCACCGCCAGCACTACAAACCCCGCCGCCATGATTCCCAGAACACCTGAACACAGCCCATCCAGCCCATCGATGAGATTCGTGGCGTTGCATGCCCCCACGACGATGAAGACCGTCAGCGGAAGGGAATACAAGAGCACAATCCAGGTGGGAATGTCGCCGGGGTCGGTGCCCGTGGCCCGCAACACCAGCAGCAGCAAGTCATTGCCCACGCCGAACGCCACGAGGATGATCGCGACCACCGCGGCACCAAGAAGCTTGGCCTTCGGCGTGATAACGCGCAGGTCGTCGAACAGCCCCAGCGCCGTGATGGCTACGCCTGCGATGAGAATCCCTACCGTGGATCCCAGTGGCAGAGCCGGGCCCGTAAGCACGGCGCCTTCAGGTTGCCCACCCCATCGGGTCAAGGCAAGCGCGATACCCGCTGTCCAGCCCAGAAGAATCGCCACCCCGCCCAAGTACGGAATTGCCTGTTTGTGGGTCTTCAAAAAGGCATCGGGGCGATCAACAATCCAATGCTTAAGAGCGAATCGACGGCAGAGGGGCGTGGCCACTGCGGAAACTGCAAACGAAAGTGCCCCAATCGGCCAGTAGGCGCGGACAACTTCGCTTAGGGTCGTGTACTCCTCGGCCAAGCTCCACCCCCGTCGCGGCACCGCGATCGTAGAGCCCACTCCCTTGCCGTCGGCAAAACGCCATCGGACCTACCCAGCAGGGGCCCAGGAGGGTTGACAGCGACGATCGGAAATCGGGGTACGTGTCCTGCCCCGCCCGGGGCGAAATCGGTTACTCGATTGGAGCCAAGGGGATTCGAACCCCTGACCTTCTGCATGCCATGCTCCAAAAAAAGGCATGCCAAGCGGGCCAGGAAACCCTTTATTTGAAGCCTTTTAGCACAGTACCAGGGCTTTTGCAATGCCTCGCGAACCATCGCATTCTTTCACGTTCTGACGCGGTAGACGAGGACCTATTTCGGTAATTACCGGCGTCCGCGCCTGGACACGGAAGGTGGCGCGGAACGTGCGTTTTTCGGGGGATAGGTAGCCTTCCTTCTGTGTAGAGCCCGTCAAAGGGCTCGGGCCATCGGCCGGCGAGGGATACCATGACCGGGCAGACGATCTGGCTTTGCCTGCCGCCCTTCGCTCTGTGCATGCTGGATCAGGGCATCACTTTGTATGGCCAGGGACCGGCCTACTGGGCAGGGAACTACTCGCTCGCCAAGGAAGGCAACCCTTGGTTCCTTTGGTTGATGCGCCGGCACCCGCTGGCGTTTGAAGCCGGCATTTTTGCCTGGGTCGCCGTCTTCAGCCTGGTAATCCTGGCCTTGCCTCGTCGCGCCGCCATGACAGTGTCGATCGCCATCGTCCTCGGTCATACGTGGGGCGCGGCGACGTGGTTAGGTCACCTTTTTCGGTCGGGTCATTGGTTGATCCTCGGGCTCTTCTTGGCCAGTGCGATCGTTATCGTCGGCTCGTGGGAGAGATTTGGTCAGAGGGCCACGCAGTCCCCATAGAAGCGACCGCATCCGTTAGAAACGGAGAACTCGGCAGCGTCGGGGAGGAATCGCTGAATGACTTGGCTTGCCATGTGCACAGTCGGAACCCCGGTGCCGTAGGAGCTTCGGTCCCTGGTTGGCGCGGTGCGAGGGTTCCCGGTCGAGGCAACTGTTATCTGCTCCTACGCGTCACCCAAATAGGTGTCACCTGGAAAGGCTACGTCCCGCGCTCGTCGAGCAGGCGACGGCGCGGGACGTTCAAGCGGTTTCCCCCCTTCGCATGACTTTGCAGGACGGAAGACTTCGGTCTTCATTGGGACATGGGCCGTCTCCCCGTACTGCGACCGCTCGTTCGATCATGTCGGGTGAGCTGACAAAGCCATGAAATGCCCGCTCAGAATGGCTGGAGGCTCCTTGCGCCCGCCTTCCACGGCCTAAAAACTGGGCCGCCTGATAGTTTGGCGGCCCTGGAGGGCAACGTGGCTCGCCGGAGGGTAGACACGACGGGCCAAGGTCTGCACCGTATCGCACTGCCGTGGCCAACATCAAGCGGATTCTCCCATGGGCAGGGTAAGCCTGACTGCCTATACTGCCGCCATGAACGATTCGGAGCCCGGGGCCGCCCTCATCGTCTGGCTCGCCGACGCCGGAAGACCTCGATTCACCGGTCGCGAGTGCGGCGGATCTCCGGCCGAATGCCTCATTCGGCTGAACTCATCGCGAGCCAAGCCCATTCCTGACCGATAGTCTCGCAGCCCCGCCTGCCCGGCACCTCCGGTCAGGCAATCCTTCGCCGGGCGGCGGGCTTCTTTCCTGCTTCAATTGCCCGCGGGCCCCTGCGCTGTCGTCCCAGGGCAAACCCTCGGCGAGCGACTTGTTACGACCGGCAGGTACACGGCGGTAGCGCGGATCCCGTTGTAGGCGAGAAAGGTGGGCAGAAGATCGAATGATCCGTAATAGCCGGTGAGCAGGATGGTTGGGCTGGCGGCGGCTCTGCCCGTCGAGAAGGGCGCCGAGATAGGGCTCGGGGATGCGCCCGCCGTAGCGCTCATAGGTGCTCGGCCGCAGTAGATAGGAAGCCAACATCAAGTCGATCAGGTTCCGCGCGCGATTTACGAAGGACTGCGCGGCGATCCGCGGCACGTCCTCGGGCCGCACACGACCTCGCAGCGCCGACTTGCACTGCGCTTCGCTGCGCTGCCGAAGCGGGTTCAGGAGATGGTACAGGAGGAGCGCTCCCCAACCGGTGACGCGGTAGGCGAGTCGCGGACCGATGATAACGAAGAAAACCGCCAGCAATCGACGGTGTAAATTGCCGAGCCATAGGACCGCGGGAATCCACCATCTGCTTACGGACAAGGCCTTCGCAGAAGCCACACCTTATGATAGCAGCACTGCCTCGGCGCAGAGCTCGCAAAGGCTTGGCGGCTGAAGAGCCGAGGCCTCACTATGACGACGTCGGTCGACGAATCAACGACCGGACCCGCGAGCCGGGACAGGAACCAGATCCTCATTGATCAGCACCTCGCCAGTCCAGGCAAACAGGGCTGAACTTTCTTTGCAAGACGACTCACGACGCCCGGAGTCTGGCGCGGAGCTCGTCGCGGATTCGCGACATGATCGACTCCCGATCGAGGGAGTCGAGAATGTGCCTCACGACGGTCTTGGGCCCGGCTGGTCCCCAGGAGGCGCCGTTACGGAGGTAGACCTTCGTCGCCTCACCGATGACTCGCGAGCCGAACCCCGCGGCGAAGGCCTGAATCGGCGCCACCGAGGCATAAGCGGCTACCGTCGCCCCTCCCGTCAGTAGAGACGTGGCCGCAAAGAAGGTCTTGGCCGCTCCAATCAAAAAGTGTGTGCCGACCTCGGTGGCCGTAAAGAGTCCGGCCATCTTGCCGACTTCAATAACGAGTCGCCCCACCCCCACGCGAGTCATGGGGATGCCATAAAGCCGGGCGAGAGCGAAGACCATGGCGATGTCGATGCTGATGCCGCCGGCTACGTCGGCCACAGCGACGGGCACGCAGGCGACGGCAGCGGCCTTGGCGATGGTGAAGCGCCAAATGAGCGCGTCGGCGGCCTCTTCGCGGAGCTCCATCCGCCGCCGCACGATCTGCTCGTTCACGTCGTCGAGGAACAACATGCTGTTGAGGGCAGTCAGGGCTTGCCCCTCTCGCTCGAGCACTTCGAGAATCTTGAGCTTCAGCGGCGTGATCAGCGGTTCCGGCGTTTCCCAGCGTTCCGTGATCGTGCCATCAGCTCCGCGGGTAATAACTTTCGTGGCCCTGGGCCGGGCCGCCGCGAGGACTACATCGTCGGGCCTGAGCAGTTCCCGTACGCGCTCGTTACGTATCTTATCGTAAATCTTCTGCCGGTCGACGTCTGGGTAGAGATCGATCATGTTGAACACGAGAATGATGGGCTTGTGGGCCTCGCGAAGCCCCGCGAGCGCATCCAGCTCCGGCTGAAGCATATCACCCGAGACGACGAAGAGGAGAAGGTCGGCGCGGCGGGCGATTTGTTCCGCGAGCTTGGCGCGGGCCTCGCCGTTGATCTCGTTGAGCCCCGGCGTGTCGATCAGCTCGACCGTCGGACCGGCGCCGCTCGGCGTTACGAACGTCTGCACTTCGCGGTTACCAATGGCTTCGCGGGTAAGCGTCCATCGGACCGACTGCCGCTCGCGGGTCGTGCCATGGGTCGGACCGACTTCGAACACCTCATGGCCGATGAGGGCGTTGAGCAGGGCCGACTTGCCCCGCGAGACCATGCCGAAGGCCGCAAGATGGATGACCCCCTGTTCCAGGTTCTGCATCATGGCCTCGACCTCGCGGACTTGGTCGGCGAACTTGGCGCGGTCGGACGGGTTGAGGTCGAGCGAAGCGATGACTTCGGCCAAGCTGGTCTTGGCCTTGTCCAAGACCAAGTTATGAGGAGGGATGGAATCGCCTGTGGCCATGGAACTTACGTACCGTGTTTAGACTCGCTGGGTGCCACTTTGAACACCCGGTCAGCGGCCTCGCGCAGGAACTCGGTGACGAACTCGCCTCGCTTCTGGAGGTTGAACCGCTGCTCGATAGCTCCCTGCATCCCGCCCTCGCCCCAGTTCTGATCATGAGCGAAGTAATCGATGAAGACATCGCCCGCGAGTCGCGTGAGATACCCGCCGACGACAGCATCGATCGCTCCGCCCGCAAGATAGCCGACGACGGACGCCTTGAGCGCCTTGCCGAGAATCTCGGTGGCCAGTCCGACCACTCCCATCTTGATCATAACCTGGGCGAGCTCTCGGGCCATGAGCTTGGCGGCATCCGCGCTAATCGCCACACGGAAGACTTTCCCGATTTCACATACCATTTGATAGTTGATGGCCGCGGTGGCGAGGGCGCCCAGGCCCGGCACGGGATTGACGAACATGACTCCTGCCGTCGTCCAAGTAAATCGCGAGACGATTGTACGGGACCTTTGCATACGGGCGGCATTGATTGTTTCGCGAGCCTTATCTGAAATGCGTTTGGCGCGCAGGAGTACATTAGCCGCGAGCAGGCTCCGCCCCTCGCTGCCGAGAATGGCTGCAATGCGGTCGGCCAAATCGCCGACATCGGGCGGCGGCGTCTCGGTATCCATCCGGGACGAACCACGCACGATCACGGACGCCGGCGCCGCAGCGCAAACCACCAGGGGGTCAGCCCCCATGAACTCGCCGACTCGCTCCCGCAGCCGCGCGACGATTGCCGCGGCATCCGCAGGCGGATAAAGATCACTCTTGTTGAAGACAAGGATCGCGCGTTTTCCCAGCCGTGCGAGCGCCGCTAAAGGACGGTACTCGATGTCGCGAAGGTCCTGATCGACGACGAAGAGCAGCAGATCGGCCTGCGCCGCAAGCTCGCGGGCGCGCTCCTCGCGCATCGCGCTGGCCGGACCGATCTCGGACAACCCGGGCGTGTCGATCAGACGCAATTGCCCATCGTCGAAGCCATCCAGGGTGTACCCAAACTGCTCGCCCTCCTTTGTCGTGCCTGTGACCGGATCGGTCAGCCCCGCGGTGCGGCCGAGGAGCGCATTGATGACCGATGTCTTGCCGGCCGAGCCAGTGCCGAAAACGACGATCGTATATCGCTTGGCAGCGAGGTCGCCTGCCACATCGGCGAGTTCGGCGGAAAGGGCGCGTCGGGCGACAGATCGAGCTCATCACCGATG
>SBAX01000225.1 GCA_005240095.1 Phycisphaera mikurensis | reverse complement strand
GCGGGGGATGGATTTGGCGAATCTGCATGCCGAAAACGCGCCCCGCCTCGATGAGGAACGCATCGCGGGCAAACATTGTCCAGGAGGAGAGGTCGGGTTCGCCCGGCAACGCGCAAATCATTGGAGAGATCGCCAGGACGGCGCACACGTCGTCGTGATCGATTGGATGATCCGCTGCTGCGGCGATGGCCTGAATGGCAAACGCCAAAGAATCCCATCCCGAGCATGGCGTTCCTACCGAAGGTTGGGCAGCCGCAACCCGACCCCCTCGTGCCATCGCATGACACTGCTCCATGACCCGCAGGAAGTTCTCGCCCAGCACGCAGCGCAGCGCAATCTCATCGTGTCCGCGCTGTAGAAGGGTGGCGGTCAGGTGCGGCAGCTTGGCACAATCCTCCATTCCCCTGGGCAGGGCCGCGACGCCGTCGAAGTCCGAGCCGATGCCCACGTGATCGGGCCCTACCAGGCGCAGGGCATGGTCGAAGTGGTCGACGAGTACATGGAGGGGAGTCACATGGGCGGCGTAAGGGCTCTTCTCGAAGCCGCCCTGCTTCGACCACAGACGGACGGTCTCGCCGTCGATCGGTGGGAAGGCGGGGTCCACGAATGCGGCCGCGAAGTTGATCTGCACGACGCCGCCCGAGCGGGCGATGGCCTGGATCATGTCGTCGCTCAGGTTGCGGCGATGCGGGGACACGGCGCGGCACGAGGAATGGCTGGCGATGGCGGGAGCCCTGGAAACCTCGAGCACATCCCAGAAGGTGGCGTCGGAAACGTGTGAGACATCCACCATCATGCCCAAGCGGTTCATCTCCCGAACGACTTGCCGCCCCAGGTCGGTGAGGCCGTTATGCAGGGGTGCCAGGGGATCGTGGACGCCCGATGAGTCAGCCCACGTGGTGTGGACGCCGTGTGTAAGGGTCATGTAGATCGCACCGGCCTCACGAAACTGGCGGAGAGCGTCGAGGGATTCCTCGATGAGGAATCCGCCCTCGATGCCGATGAGAATAGCGATCTTGCCATCGGCCTTCGCCCGGCGAACGTCGTCCGCAGACCGGGCCAGACGCAGGTCGCACTCGTAGCGCCGAACGGTTTCATGGATACGGGCGATTTGCGCCTTGGCGGCTGCCACGCCCTCCCCCGCTGCGAACGGCCCAGGCGCGTACACGGCGAGGATTAAGACGCTGATCCCACCCTCACGAAGCCTTGGAGTATCTACGTGTCCAGTGGTGTGGCGCTCGGCAAGATCCCACTCGGGGCGCATGAGCAGCTGCGTCGTGTCGCAGTGGCTATCGACGACGATAGACCGCTGGTGAAGCTCGCGGGCGCGGGCCAGCCATGGATCGACACTCGCCTGCATACTCGCCATTCTAGCGGCGCGGCGAGAGGGCGCAAAAAAAGGCAGGGAAGCCCAAGCCGGAATCGGCCGCTTCCCTGCCCAGGAGGATATCGGTCCGCTGCGAAAGCGAGCGGATCAATCAGGCTGTGACCCTAGTCGTCGCACAGCTTCTCGCGTTCTTCGTCTCCGCCGTCGCCGCTTGACTGGCAGCTACCGGTGTTCTCGGTGATCTTGGCCGCCAGATTCTCGCAGACCTTGGTGGCGATCAGGGTGCCAAGGCCCTGGCTTCGCAGATCACCGGTGATGACCAGGTAGTCGGCGAAGTCCAGATCGCAGACCGGCCCGTTGGTGCAGTTCGACACCGTGAGCAGCGCCGGGTTGAGGAACTCGACGACGCCGTTGAAATCGTTTCCGCAGGACTGGAACGGCGGAGTGCTCTCGCAGAACTTCCGCTCCATGCCTTTGCGGGCGTCGTTCTCGGTGGCCTCCCGGTTCATGAAGTCGAGGTCGGAGGTTTCCTCAGGCCCGCCGCACTGCTCGCCCTGGTCAGGCGGAATCACACCCGGCGGCGGCTCGACGATGCCGATCATTTCGAAGTCCAGGGTCGGGCGAAGTTGTCCGTCGACCTCCTCGTTGGTCACTCCGATTGCGAATCGGATGTTGAGGTCGATGCACGTGGACCAGAGCACGCAATCGACGTTGGAGGCCAGGGACTCCAGCCCGCAATCGGGAACCTGGGCAAAGTCGAGCTGGTCCAACTGCCCGTCGTCGCACGGCTGGTTCGGTTCGCACGGCTCGTTTTCGTCGCAACTTCCATCACCCAGGCTCAGCCCGTTGATGTCGTTGTTGCCGTCGCGATTGGCGATCAGCGCCGCCCGCATCTCACCGCTGCGGAAGATGATGTCGATCTTGTTCGGCGTGGAGGGATCATCCACCAGATAGAAGGCAGGCGGGCTGTCCAGCCGGGCGTGCAGGGCGATATCCGTGTTGGCGTTGATCTTGCGATCACGAGCCCGTCGAGCGGCACGGATGCAGACACCGCGGACGCAATCCGTGTCGTCATCGGCCAGGCAACCGATGCAATCCTCACGACATTGGGAATCAAGCGTACAAGACGCCCCAGGGGTTGGCCCGCCGTTACACGTCTTCACACAGGTGCCCCCGATGCCGCAGCCGATGTCCGCCTCGCAGGGCTCTCCATCGTGTATGACGTTGCCGTCACAAATGCCGTCGCACGTGCCGGGGCAGTCGTTATCCAGCAAACAATCCTGCCCACCTGCGCCGCCGCCGCAGGTACGGAACGGGAACGCATCCAGGCAAGCGAAGCATCGATCCTGACTGTCGAAATCGCTGGGCTCGTTGCACTCGGTCGTACCGATGCACCGCGCCCGCCGGCGATCGGAAGTGGCATCGCCGGTGATCGTGCTGCAATCCGGGAAGTATTCTCCCAGACGCAGCACCTTGGTGAAGCTCGATTTGAACTTGCCGGACTGGTACATGCCCGCGAGCAACTGGTTCCAGAAATCATCCGAGATCGCCACGGAAATGCTGCGGAAGTTTTCCGTGCCCGCCGAGCCGGGAAGGATCGGCGGGGCCTCGGTCATCAAGGACGCCGGGATGGGGTCGGCCTGCGGATCGATGAGGGTCGGCGAAACCGTCACACCGACCACCAGGGCGATGCCGTGCTCGTTGATCTCGACCTGGTCAATGGTGTGCTCCAGGCCGACATCAAAGTCGCTGCCCAAGTCCTCCGTGCACATGGTCTGATCGTCGGATTGCTCCTGCATGCCGTCCTTCTTGGCGATCTCCTTGACGAACGGGCACAGATCGATGCCCTTATGGTCGGCGATGAAGCCCACGGCCGCAGACACGGTGTTGAAGACCACTCGCGGGATGGCGGCAATCCCCAAGGTGAGGACGTCAATCAGCGTCCCGATGCTGAACAAACCGCAGCCGGTTTTGATCGGCTGGCCCAGGCCATCGATGTCAACGTTGGCGTCGCCGCCCGGGTCGAAGCGCAGCAGGAACGTTCCATCCTGCGCGAGGATGTTCGCCTCGGTAATGTCGATCTCAACCGCGATATCGGGGATGGTCATGGTGGTGTCGAAGTCCACCTTGGTGCGGGCCACGCAGAAGAACCCGCAGCCACCGGTGCAGCAGTTGCCGTGGCCGCTGATGTGCATGGCGAACTCGGGAACCTCGAAACGCAACGTGACGAAGCCGTCATGCGGGGTCACGCTGATGTTGAAGGTCGCCGCGAACTCTTCCGGTGTCTGGAGGATCTGCGGCGAGACACAGAAGGTGACATCGGGGTTGCACGTCCACCACGGCATTTCCAGCTCCTTCTCGCAGCAGAACTCGCGTGGCTGCAGGAGACAGTTGGCGAAGTTAACGCTGAACTCCTCGATGACCGTGTCAAAGAACTCGCGCAGGGCGGGGTTTCCCGTGTCCGGCACGATCACGTCATTGTCCAGAACGAGCGTAAAGGCTTTGGGAATCTTGAAGGGATCGGCCGCAACGCTGTTAAGGCGCGCTACCACGGCCTGAGCAGCGGTCGAACCCATGGCCGCCGCGATCGATGTGCCCGGCGCGGGAATGCCCGGGCCCACAACAAACGGCACCAGGTCCTGCGTAGTATTGCCGCCCACATCGGTAGCTTGTGCCACGAGCTTGTTAGGACCAGGATCGAACGAGCCGAGGGTGCTGTCGGTCCCATCAAACACGGCTTTTACATCCGTCACCGGCACGTTCTCATTGATGTCCATGGTGACGGTTTTGCTGTCGCCGGCGCACTCGTCTGGCCCGTTGTCCACGACCGTCGGGACGGGCAGCGTCGCCTCGAAGCCGTTGATGAGAACGGATTCGATGTCCTCCCCGGCGCAGACTTCGCCCTGCACGTTGATGAACTCGGGGCGCAGCCCGCCATTGTCAATGACCTGCCCCGGCGTCGGCGAGGTAATGTCCAGCTTGAATACCGACCACTGAGCAAGGTCCTTGGCGTCATCGTAGTAGTAGCAGGCGTCCGTGAGTTGCGGCGGCGGGTTGGGAATCAGGTCCCAGGCCGGGGCGCCGTCCACCACGATCGCATGTCCGCCACATCCCGAGCCGACGATCGTCGCGGTCAGCGTATTGGCGCTGATGTGCTCAATCGTGGATTCCGTGAGCGGTTCAGGACTTCGGACGATGAGGTCCTTGACGGCCATGATGTTGCCGTTGACGTTGACCGGGCCGTTGAAGGGACCGCCCGGCAACTGTGTAGCCGGATCGGCCACGAGTTGCGGGATGATGTCCACACAGTCTACGAACACCTGAAGGGATCGCGGGTCAACGCGGGGCATGGCAACCTGGATCTGGATCTCATCGCCGGCCGAAGCGCTGACCACACCGCCATTGGGTTTGAGGACCTGCAAGTACGGAATATTGGAGCAGAAAGCCTTGGCCGTGCTGGCATCGTCGCGGCAGGTTACTTCCAGCATGGGGACCGGAGCGAACACCTCGTGCCGCGTCACGCCACGACCCGTGGTCTTCGTTGACCACTTGTGGTCCTCGGCGTCGATGCGGCTGACGAGGTGAGAGCGCTCGCCCTGGCGGACAGGCAGGACGGCGAGTACGGATTCGTCGGGAGCAATGGCCTTGAGAACGGCTTCACAAGTCACCGTTCCGACGGCGCCTGTAGTTCGCCAGAATGGAATGTGCCAACCGCCGCAGTCCGCACCACTTTCGCCACGCCCTTTGCTGCCTTCGGTCGCCCGTCGATCCGGAGGACCGTCGTAAACCAGAGAGCACTCCACGGCCAAGCCACCTGCCTGGCACTCTGACTCCGCCTCGTCGATCAGTCCGTCGCAGTCGTTGTCGAGGCCATCCGTGCAGCTATCGCCCGCGGTTCGGCGCTCCGGCGACGAAGCAAGAGGCGACGCGCTGCACGCCAGGCCGGTCTTGTCCGCATTGCAAACCAGCGATCCCATGTTCTGGCACGCGCCGGTGCCCACGACGCACAGATCGCCCATTCCAGTGAAGCCCTCATCGATCTGCTGGTTGCAGTTGTTGTCCACGCCGTCGCAGAGTTCGGCCGGGCTGGTGCAATCGGAGTCGTCGCAGTCGATGTCGTCATCGCAGTCGTTGTCCTCCCCGTCACCGCATGCTGTCTCGGTAACCTGCTCCGGCGGATTGGCGTTAACGCTGCAGGTGACCGTCCCGTCCGGGGCGCAGATCTTGTCACCGGTGTTGGCGCACGGAGTGCCCGGCGGCCCCACGAAGCAATCATCACCCAGTCCCAGGCCGTCATCGATCAGGCCGTTGTTGTCGTTGTCGAAGCCGTCGCAGTACTCGTTGTTCGTCTCGCAATCCGGGTCGGCGTGATCGACCAGCCCATCGCAATCATTGTCCAGCTCGTCGTAGCAGTTGGGATTGTCCTTGCGTTCCTCTTCGCTGCCGCCGCCTTCGCTCTCCGGTGTCCCGGGCACGGCATCGCAGATCACGTTGGCCCCGTCGCACACCACCGTGCCCAGCCGGGCGCAGATTCCGGCGCCCTCGAGGCAGGGTTCCCCAACCCGCACGGGCACGGGCACACAACAGTCCGTCTCACCCGGTGGGGGGTTGCAACTTCCGCCGCACTCCGGGCCCAGCGCCAGCGAACCCGGCGCCCCGGGAATGCCGTCGTCGCACTGGACGCCCGTCGGAATCCCGAGGTTGTCCACGCAAGCTTGGACGACCTGCTCGAAATTGTGCGTGTTGCCCACGCAGATGCAGCCGGGGGGTGCGAAACCCGGGGACCTCTGGTCGCATGCGTCCGTGGAGATGACGTTTCCGTACATGCAGACCCCGCGCGACTCGAAGCCGTACACCGGAATCGAGTCGTCGGGCACGAGGACGATATCCTCGTCGTCCCCGTCGGTATCTCCATCGCAGTCGTTGTCCTTTGCGTCGCCGCAGACCTCATCCGCGTCGGGGTTGATGGCTGCGTCGCCATCGTCGCAGTCGGCGGGCGTGCAGAAACCGTCGCCGTCGTTGTCGGTTTCGGGATCCGGGCACGCCCCGGCCACAGTTCTCAGCACCTGCGGCGACACCGCCGGGGTGCTGACAACACGACGGATTTTCCCGCGGTCCGCGGACGCGAAGCCGCTGTAGGCAGCGATGAGCGCCGCCACGCCGAGCAGAGTCAGGGCGGAACGAAGCGCACGTCCTGTACGCCGATTCTCTTTTCCCGCTGAAGAACGCATCTCTCGTACTCCTTTGTTAGACAGACCACAACGTACGGCCGGCAGCCGTCGTGCCCAACACCAACCCACGGTTTACGAAGCGACTGAACGACAAGAACGGGTCGCCTCTGCCCCCTCCCTTGCCTGCCCTCCGCGAGACCGCGACCTCGGCAAGGCCCCTCGCCGCCGCGGAGCCATGGCTAGCAACCCTAAGGGTATTCCCCATCCTACCAAGCCTCCCAGAACCCCGCAAGGCCTTATTGTCGGACCTGCCGCCGCCGAAGTTTCCTCGTTTTCGGGCGAATTGGCGGCTCCAGGGCGAGCCCCCGGCAAATCGCCGCTACTCGGCCCGCCCCCTCTACATGCGTCACCGACGCCATCGCCGATCGAGTCAGCTTGTCCGAAGTTGTCCGCCAAGGGGCAGTTGTCCTGGGCGTCGAGCACGCCGTCCCCGTCATCGTCGTCGTCACAACGGTTGGGCACAAGGTCTTCGTCCGAGTCCTCGGAATCCGGCTGGGCAAAGCGAGGCCGGGGATCGATCCGCTCAGCCAGGCAATCCCCATCGCCGTCCCCGTCGCAGGAATCGCCGACGCCGTCGGCATCGAGGTCGGCCTGATTGAGGTTCCAGGTCAACGGGCAGTTGTCATGGCCGTCTGCGAAGCTGTCGCCGTCTGAGTCCGTGCCCTCGGCCTGGCCGACGTGCAGTCGCAAGCCGAAAAACGGGTTGGCGGTTCCCACGAAGAGACCTGCGGAAGTCGATGCGAAGTTTCGCACGCCGTAACTGAACTGGTCGCCAAAGCCCGTGTACGAGACGATCTGCCAGATCCGACCATCGGTCGTCCGCCAGAGGTCAAAGCCCCCGTGTACGGCAGAGATCACGTCCGCGATCTCTTCGGCACCGAGCGTTTCGATCAGCGGCGGCAGCAAGTCGGCCAGGGGTGTGTCTCGCACGGAGTCCTCAAGCAGCTCTGCGTCGACATCGACGTCTTCCGCGTACTGAGCGAAGACGGAATTGTCCAGCGTTCCCAGGTACAGGACGCCCTCATGGTCCTGCATGCGCCAGATGTAGCCGGTAAACGGATTGCCGAAGCCGGGGCCAGCGCCGGTAATGGGAGCCTTGAAGCCGTCCGGCGTGCTGCGTTCCTCGCCGCAGACGATCTCCCAGGAATCGTCGGCCTTGACGCGCAGGACCTCCGCGGGCGCGGGTTGGAAGTCCGGAATCAAATTGATCGAACCGAAGTAGACACCGGTGCCCACGTACAAGTGATCCTTGAAGGGGTGGAGGCTCAGCACGCTCTGGTTCTTGATGCCTCGGTAGGCACCCTTCTCCAGTACCTTTTGATAGACGTAGGGCGGCTCGCCTTCCGCCTTGGTCTTGAGCAATTGGAAGCCATCCAAGGCCGCAAAAGTCCCGACGTACAGGTAACCGGCAAAAGTCGCCAGCTCGAAGGCCCCGGCGTTCGCCGGATCGCCGAAGCCGGGGGTACTTACTGCCCGGAAATCGCCACTCGCTGGATCCGCAGCTTCAAGGAGGTCGGGGGCGGTGGGATCGCTGGACAGGCCAAGGACGTAAAGCCGGTCCTTGTACACGGTCAGCGAGCGGAACGAGTAATACTTTTCCCCATAGGGCAGATCGAGAGGCACGTCCTCGAACCGGTGCCCGTCAACGCAGCGCAGGATTCGTGCGCCGACACTGGGCACAGAGCCCACCGTGAACGAGCCCACGTACAGGGCCTCGGTCCCATCCGGCTCCGTGAACACTACCATCGTTCGGTAGCCGATGGCGCGCGGGACGTCCACGCGGGTCCCGTTCGATGTCAAAGCGCTGAATGTCGGCGAGATGTGCACCAGCTCGACGGCGTTGGTCGCCGGATCATAGGTGTAAACGCGCGCCCGCAGGTCCATATCCAGAAGATTCTCCTCGCAGTCGCGAGGAATCTCCGGATTGGCGCCGGCGCCGGTCGATTCGACGCTGTCACGAATCAGGCAGAGGAAATGCCGATTGGTGCCGATGTACAGTTTGCCCTTGAAATAGGCCATGCCCCAGGCATAGCTGTTGGCGCGGTCGCCAAAGCCCTGCTCGCCGATCTGCCGAAACTCGGATTCCGCCAAACCCGCGACCGGAAAACCGACGGCCTCCGCGCGCGGCAATGCGCTCGCGATTGTCGCAGCCAACAAACTGAGGAGTTTCTTTCCCATCCCCTCGCACCCGAGCGCGCCTACGGCCAGATGACTTCGGCCGGCCTGACCGGCGTCGTGTCACTCCACAGTCCCATGAACGTTTGCTCAGACCCGCCGCCCAGGGCGAACTCTCCATGGACACCGTACCAAGCGAAGTCCATCAGCCCGTCCAGCCATTTCCAGTATCCGTAGTAGTCCAATGCATCGACCGGTGAAACGCGCGGACGGGAAAGAGCGGGCGGCAACTCGCCGACGAGGAGCTCGAGGTCGATGGATCCCGGAGCTGTGTGCATGGCGAGAAGCGCGGGCGTGCCGTGGTAATCTGAGGGAAGCAGAATAATCTCCTTATTGGTGGCAGGAACCTGCGGGGTTGTCGCAAAGATGAAGCGAGCCGCTTCGGCACCGGCCACCCGGTCCTCCTCCCCCACCACGGCGAGGACGAAGATGTCGTCCGGTACGGATGCGTATGCATCGGGGTCCATAATGCTCTCAAAGGCGCCACCCGGCCCGGTCGTGGCATCCGCCGCGTTGGCCAGCAATAGCACGCGGGGGGTGGGCAAACCGGCTTCTTCAGCCAAGCCCGCCAGATTCCCGGCGATCACGCCGCCGATTGAATGGCCGACGAGAGCCATCCCCTCGGCATCGGCCTGCACGTGGCTGGGAGATTCAAGCACGGCGTAGGCGCGCTGCACGGCGGTAAACGCATGGGATGTATACGGCGCGGCGGGAGACCGGTTGTCCACCTGATACACGGGATAGACGACGATGTTTCCGCGCCGCACGATGTGTGAAATCCATGCCACGTACGATCGCGGATGGACGGCTGCGAAACCGTGGAGGAAGACCACGACCGGGGCAGACTGCGGGGTCGGCGAGACGGGCTCGAACAGATAGAAGGCATCCGCCCCCATCCCGAAACTCGATTGAGCCATTCCTCCGTGAGGATAGTCACTGGAGCCGGGCCCGGTTGACGGTTGCGCCGGCGGTGAAACGGGACGCAGGTCGCGCAGGCCCGCCGCGCGCGGATTCCACTTCCCGCCCAGGCACATCATACCGGCCAGTACAAGGAATGTTGTCGTCCATCTACACATAAGGCACCCTTCCCATGGATGTCTCTTACCCCATCAACGTAGGGTGGTAATCGCCGGGTTGGCCAGTAGCGACGCCCGCTCGCCCTCATCCCGAAAATACACTTCATGCCGCGTTCGATCATGGATCCGAAAAGTCTTCTGATGCGCGCTTTGGCGCAGAATGTCCTTGGGACAGGAGCAAATAGCGAACGGGCACTGCAGCTCGGTGTTGCGCCCGGGAAGGTAGTCACCCTCCAGTTCGAAGACGTTGCCCAGACGCACATCGTCGCGATTGTTCACCATACCGTCCGACATCAGTAGGGCCGATGAGCAAACGAACAGGTCGCCGTGGGAGTTGAGCCACAAGTATCCCTGACCGGCGGTGCAGGGCTCGCCCATCGTCTCACTGAGGCCCAGCAGGCGCCCGCGGCGCTGCGCATCCCACTTGCGGTGCTCCTCGAGAAGGTCGTAGAGAGCCAGGCGCTGCTCCCTTGTGGCGTCGGTCGCCTCGCGCCAAAGCTTCTCCTCCGTGTTAAGGCGGAAGTGAACGCCCATGGCCGCTGCCTGATGCTTGAGTTCAACGCAATGATCCAGATTCCCCGGAAAGCAGACCGTCGCAATGATCACGTACGCCCCCTGCTCCTTGAGGGCACGAACTGATTCCAAGAAGTCGGGCAGGGCGACTTCGGTGGCATGGTAGGTACACGTAAAGGCCACCTTGTTGACATCGACCTGATCCAGGAAAGCGAGCATCCGGGGAAGCAGACTGGCATTGGTAGTAATGCTGACAGAGGTCACGTTCTCACGCTGTAGAAGGAAAATCGTGGCGTCTATGAGCTCCTTGGAGGTAAACCACTCCCCGAGGTTCTCCATATTGAACTTGAGCCGATGCTGCAGTTGGGATAGTCGATACACGAGCCGGGGGAACACTTGCCGTGTGTCCCAGTTCTTGCGCCCATCGGGAGCCCACCCCACGTAGCAATAGGGGCAGTGATAGTTGCAAATACTGTAGTCGGAGTAGTAGAAAAGCTCGACCTCTCCACGGCAGGTTTCCAGCGGAACAGGCGGTGCGCTGCGATACTCAGCCGGGCACGCGGACGCGGCGTCGTCCGTGCGGCCGCGATTCTGGATGCGCATCCAGCTTTCGATGCCGACGGCCTTGGGAGCCATCCTTTGGACGATGGGTAAGGGCGTCATCCCGTCATCCTCTCGCGATAGCTTTGCGCGAATGCGTCGCCATGAGAATGCACATTGACAACAAGGGGAACAACCGATGCTTCAGATACTCCACGCAGGTCCTGCTCTACACTGACAAGAATCTCGCCCGCAAGGCGCCTCAGTTGTACGCCGGACAGGCCGTCCACCTCCGCATTGACTCGCGCGGCCCCAAGCTGTCCGCTATTACCCAGCTCAATCGTCCGGGTGCACAACTCACGTAAGTGCTCCAAGTGGTAATCCTCGAAGCCGGTGAAGTCCGTAGCCCCCCACCGGATGACAAAGGACTTCCAAACCTGGAGCAGCCCTTCCGCAACAAGGCGTCGATCGGCAAGGCCGGCCAGCAGCCAGTCGTACGTCTTGGGGAACGCCTCCTTGTGAACCAGCGTCTTGAAACCTGGGGGAATGGGCGGCGGCGTGCGCAGAATCTGGGGGACGAAATCCGGCGAGGACTCCACTTCAATGCGGGCATCGAGCCAGCTCGCAATCCGCGGGAACGCCGCCACGTTGCCGCCGAAGCGGAACAACGTAGAGACCATGCGCTCCATCATCATGGGGGCCCGCTGCCAGACAGCCTGGAGGACTCCCGTCACCACGCTTTTGCCCTTCTCGTCCAGGGTGTCGATCGCCCGTCTGAGGAGCTCAAGCCGCGCGGGGTCCGGCGGCGCCTTGCGAGGCACGTTCGGCGGTCGCCTAAGATTGCCCAAGATATCCTTGGCGCACTGATCGAAGAAATCCCAGGAGCGTAGACGCTGCATGAGGCTCTTGTATCCGCGGAACAGCTCCACGCGACTCATTTGCAATGGGACGATATTGGTAAGCGGGCGCATGACGTCGGTGATGAAGTCGTCCCCCAGGTCCACGACGCGACCTGCTTTTTGCAGGCGGGCCAGGAGCGGCGTGCCCGGATAGGCATGCAGCATCGACACGCCCACGTTCACGACTCCGCTTTTAAGGAGGAAGGCGTAGGTCTCGTCGAAGATTCGCTCGTCGTCGTGGTCGAATCCCACGATCATGTTGCCCTTGATCAAGACGCCGTAGGATTGAATTCTGCGGAGCGAGTCAACCAGATTGGTCTTGTAGTTTTGCGGCTTGTTGGCCTCCCGCAGGGACGCCTCGCGCGGAGACTCGATGCCGATGAGCACCCAATGGAAGTTGGCGTCGGCGAGAAGCTCGAGCAGTTCGTCGTCCTCGGCGACGTTAACAGTCAGTTGCGTGGTGAACCCCATTGGTCGCTCGAAGGAATTGTTGAGCGGAATCAGCGCTTTGAGCAGGTCCTTGGCGTATTTGGGCCGCCCGATGAAGTTGTCGTCGCAGAAGAAGATCATGCGCATGCCGCGCTTTTCCAGGGCCGCCACTTCCTGTAGGATCGTCTCCACGGGCTTGTGCCGCGGCTGGCGACCGAATAAGTGGATCACATCGCAGAACTCGCAGTCGAACGGACAGCCGCGGGTCGTCTGCACCGCGCCCATCAGGTAGTCCTTCGACATGCTGGAGAAGCCCTCCCAGTTCGGCGCCGGGGAGGAGGCCACATCGGGACGCTGCACTTGGCGATACTCGCTGCGATGGCGCCCGGCCGTCCAGTCCTCCAGAAACTGCGGCCAGGTCAGCTCCGCCTCGCCGATGAAGACGACGTCGAACACGCCACGGCACTTGTCCGGCGACCCTGAAACACCCGGCCCGCCGATCGCCGAGAGTAAGCCCTTCTTCCGGGCCACCTCGGCCAGTCGAATCGCCCAGGGCAGATGCGTCATGTAGCCGGTCACGCCGATGGCGTCGTAGTCCTTGCCCAGATCGGTTTGCTCATCAATGTGCGGCTGAACGCTCTCGTCCCAGATATCCACTTCAAATCCTTGCGGAGTGAGCGCCTTGATCGTCGCCAGGTCAAGCGGCGGCATGAGCGCCCGCGGCAACCCCTCGGCATGGGCCGGGCGCGGGATGTCATTGCTGGCAAAGTCGCTGCCACGTCGCGGGGAGACCAGAAGGATTCGTTTCATCCGGGCGTGCCTCCTTCCTGAACGGCGGTGGACGCCGTTCCATTGCGCTGACGGGCCACGTATGCATCGGGCTCGCGCAAGAACGGGGCGACCGTCTCCATGAACACCTCCGGCGCGTGGAGGAGAAAGAAATGTCCCATGGCCGGAATGATCTGCGCTGCGCAGTTCGGCAGGCGTTCCGCGAGCCGCAAGGCGACGTTACGAAACGGCGAAATCTCGCCATACACCGCAAGGATAGGCGGCGTGATGTCCGCGAGCCGATCCTCAGTCAGGCCCGCCGGATCGCGGAAGTCAGTGGAGACACTGGTCTCTTCCAGGAGCCGGCGGAATCGGGGCGTGTCCCGTGTTGTGCCGCGTCGCAGTCCGAACTGGACCGGTATGTTGACGCTCTTTTCCAGAATCGTCTTGATCCCGGCCTCGTCCGCCCGGTAGAACCAGTCAGGCGTGATGCCGTACTCCGGCAGTTCGTTCTTCCAGATTTCCCAACCGGGCCACTGATCGATGTTGCGCAGATAGCGCAGCGCCGCGAACCCCGTATCGCAGATGACGGCACCCGCGCAGCGCTCGGGATAAAGCAGCGCAAAGTGCAGGGCGACCGAGCCGCCAAAGCTGTGTCCGATGACCGTGGCACGTTCAACCCCAAGATGATCGAGCAATGCCGCCAGATCAGCGGCCAAATCAGGTGATTTATAGCCCGTGGGGGTCAGGGTGGAGTATCCGTGGCCGCGAAGATCGTAGGCCGTAACGCGATAGTCGGCAGACAAGGTGGCCAAAACCCTGGTATTGTACCAGAAGGCAAGAGTTGAGGTCAGGCCGTGCACCAGCACGACGTCGGCGCCAACGCCTTTCGTCTGGTAGTGCATCGTAATTCCATTGACTACGGCCTTCGCCACGGTCGTTCACCCTGACTATTCGATATAGCCCAACGCACGAAGGCGCATCATGACCTGCGCCTCGCTTTCCTCATCAAGACATTCGACCTCTCCTCCGCCGGCCGCAGCTGCCCGCGTCGCGGGGCCGCACAGCACAGGGTGGGCGTCCAGATACGACGGATCGAACATGGAACTCAACATTCGTCCTTCGAAATCCTCGGGGATCGGCAGACCAAGCAAAAACATGACCGTCGGAGCGATGTCCAAAAGTCGCGCGCCCTCGATCATCGTCCCCTGTCTGACGCCCGGTCCCTTGGCGGCCAGCACTCCGTCCGGATGATGGCAGCCCATAGGCACGGGGCGGAGCTTGAGTACGGCGTTGGACCGCAGCACGGAGAAGAACCCCCAATCGCGCAGCTCCACCGTCAAGTCCGGGGCATTGGCCATACAGGCGCCGGAGAACGCCTCCTCGCGCGTCCAGACGCGCGTGATCAACGGATCTCCCGTCTGCGGATCGACGCACTGCGTCAGCAGTGCGTCGCGGAGCTCGTCGCGAAATCGCAAGTAATCCTCAGGCGACACGGCGCCATCGCCGCGCAGACCGCGCACCGCAATGTGAATACCGTTGCTGCTCGCGGACGTCGCATAGGCCGATGTCTTCGGCAAGTCCAAGTGCGTCAGGTGATACGGATGGGCCTCGCCGAGCTCCTGCGAGTGATCGGACTCTACAGTTGCCGTGGGTGCCCATGTGAGATACCCCTGCTGCTCCAGCCAGGTGTTGATGTACACGATCTCACGCGTGGCACAGAAGCCGTGGTCGGAGACGACCAGCACGTGGGCATCAGGACCCGCAAGCCAGACCGTTTCCTTCAGAAACTCGTCCAATTGCCTGAAATAATCCCAACAGCGCCGGCGAACCTGCAGGAACTGCGGCGATGGTGCAGCTGGAGCAAGCTGGGGGTCGAGGAACTGCCACAGCAGGTGCTGCAGCTTGTCCACACCGTCAAACACAATGCCGGTCAAGGCGCACGAGTCGTGAATCATCTGGTGCCGCAAGATCGAGAACCACTGTTGCTCACGTCGGATGTGCAGGTCAATCCACGGTTCGTAGTCCGCCAGCTCCATCCCCGCTACGGCCTTCTCCTCCTCCTTGAAGTTCATGGCGAGCTCTTTGATATCCAATGACGGAACACCCTCCTTGAGTCGTTCCAGCAAACCCGCCGGGTAACTGTGTTTCTTGACCCAGCGCCAGGGCACCCAACCGGGGACCATGTAACCATTGACGGGAATGGCGGGCGTGTGTCCGACGAAGTTCAGGCTGCCCACCCGCATTCCGGCGCGGGAAACAATCGACCACAGCGTTTCGCAGGCAATGTTGCGCGAGCTGATGATCCGCAAGTAGGGCGATGTCGGCGATTCAAACTGCAGGAAATTGAAGATGCCGTGGTGGCCGGGACTGCGGCCGGTCACTAGAGTCGTCCACGCCGGCGGGGTCAAATGCGGAACCGTTGAACGCAGGAGCCCCCGCGATCCGTCCCTGAGAAACTCGCCAAGGAACGGCATGACTCTCTGCTCGACCAGATAATCGAGCAGCGTGAACGTCGCCCCATCCAGGCCGAAGATGACTACGCGGCGGGTCATGAGGTGGCTCCCGGCGCGTCGCGCAAGTGCAGCATCAGGAAGTCCACAAGCTCTCCAATGGTGATATCTGTGGCCTTGCGTTCGTTCGCCTTCATGAGGAATTCGGCGAAGGGCAAGGACTGATTGTAGTGGTCCTCAATAGCCGAGCCGAGGGCGACGGCATCGATGGACTCGAATTGGAGGTCCCGGAAGATGCCCGTGGAGTCGTTGATCTCCCCTGGGTACTCCCAATCCTCACGGAGCTCCGTGAGAATGGTCATCAAGTTCTGCCGAGCCCGGCTTCGATCAACGGCCATGGTCTCGCTCCACGTCGATGGCCAGGCCGAGCACAAAGTCGCCGTCACGAACGCTCTTCACCAGCAACGTTCGAGGGTTTCCTGCCTGAGCGCTCGGCAGCGCCGCATGGCAGGCGATATGGATTTGGTCACCTTCCTCGATAATCTGCCCGATCCGAACCGTGCTGGGGCCGTCGGAAAGACCCGTGCCAAAAGCCTTGCCTGCCGCCTCCTTGGCGGACCACGCCCGGGCGATCCATTCATCGCGGCTGCGGCCGTTGACGCTCTGAAGCAGATTTCGCTCCGCTGCGTCAAAGGCCACTCCCAGAAACGACTCATCCCGCGTGGTCACACTCTCCAAGTCGATCCCCACTGCGTGGGGTCCGGCCGCAGCCACCGCGTAAGCCGCCTTGTGAGAAATCGATACCGACGGCGCCGCCCCAAGCTTGTGCACCCAGTACCCGTGCACCGTGGGTTTTCCTTCGGCATCCTGCACAATCACGACGTCGGCGGGATAGAGGTCCAGCCCGGTGCGGCGCTTGACCCAGGACCTCACCGCATCCTTGGCGGCGGCACGCCCAAAAATCCATTCCGTCCGCCGCTTGCCCTCGGGAAGCGCGTGATAGGTGGCCAGTTCGTCGCGGCTGCAGATCAGATGCGCCCACAGGTTCTCCCAGATACTGCTGCCCATTTCCCCAAACGGCGCCATTCGACGACACTCGATGTCGGCCGTGCCATCGCCGGCCAGTACGACCAGGGGTTCGCTTACATAACCCTCATTGGGGAATCGCCAGAAATCATAGAAGTTGCGCGCCCAGTAAAAGCGCCAGTCTTCCCACCCGATGATGCGCATCCACAGTCGTCCGTCCGGCGCGACAATGTCCATGTCGGCGCGCAACTGTCGCGAAGCCACTTCCCCTATTCGCAGGCGACATTTAGCGCGCTCGCCGGGCGGGAGGTTGTCCCGGTACAGCACCAGCTCGCGAATGCGAATGGGAAACAGCACGAAACCGTCGTCAAGATACTCAACCGGCCAGTAGCCCACTAGCTGGCCGGCGGCGTCCAGCAGGAACGGATCAATGTGAAAAGATGGCGAGGGGTTGGAGCGAAACAGTTGGTTCACCGGCAGCACTTCAAGCTCGGCCAGCAACCCATCGCGCCCGCACGCATCCAGTGAAGCAACTCCCTGGAAACTCGGACCATGGAACATCCGCCTCAGGGAGTACAGCTCCTCCGCGGTATGCATGCACGGTCGCTGCTCGTTAAGCGTGAACTCACGCAGTTCCGGCATCGTCGGGTACTGCGCTGAGAACACGATGGTTCCCTCCGCGACGGGTGCCGCACCTGCCGCCGCCCCGGAGACTACCCGAACCTGCGTCCGCACTAGTGTGGGCGCGATGACCGAAGCTTGGACCTCGATTTCAACGACGGCGCCCTCGTAGGGAATATCAATCCATTTCGAAGCTTGCACATCGCGGGCGCCGATCACCCGAAGCCCGGGCATAAGCAGCGCCGCCGCCTCGGCCATCGTCTCGACGCTCACCGTCAGCGGCACCACCGGCAGAGCCCGAAGCGTGGGATCGACTTCGGAAAGCTGAGGGCCAAACCTGTGATCTTCGAGATAAAGCTCCTCGCTCAGATCGATGCGCCGCCGGGCAACCGCCTCCTGCCCGGCGAT
>SBAX01000387.1 GCA_005240095.1 Phycisphaera mikurensis | reverse complement strand
GTGTTCGTCGGCTTCATCCAGGCGCCCGTCGAACTCGGCCGCCCGAGCCCGCGCAGCAAGTGACTCCGCGACGTGCCACCGTTCCAGCACGCCCCGCAGCGCCGAGGCCCAATCGGCCCCCGAGCGACCGGGCGATGCCCGGGCGAACGACCACCAGTCCTTCAGGCTTTCGCAAACCCGTTGCCGGGCGGAGTTTACCCGCGCGAGCTTGCGGGCAACCTCGGGGTCTGGTTGGCCACTGCGTTGCCGCCCCTCGGACCGGACGAACTGCCAGTCGGCACCGAACCACGGGTCGGGGCCGGCGATTCCAAAGGCCAGCAGATAATTCTCCAGCTCGTCGGCCTGTTCATCGTACAGAGGCAGCAGGCCGGTCTTGAGCAGAAGGCGGACCGCGGGGAGCGAGAAGGAATCGGCCGCGACGGCGACGACACCGCGGAGCAGCTCGATGAGCGGGTGATGGGCTACGCCGCGCCGCTGATCCATGAAAAAGGGGATGCCGCGAGACTGGAGCGCGCCCGCGAGCAGCTCATGGTACAGGTCCAAGTCGCGAGCGATGATGGCCACGTCGCGGTAACGATAGCCCCTTGGTCCCTGCACCCAGCGACAGACGCGCGACACGGCGTATTCGACTTCCACGCGGCGCGACGGAAGCTCGACCAGCTCGACCCCGACGGGCGCCGTCGTGTCGCCAGTGACGGCGGCAGGGCTCGCCCAGCTTCGCTCGATGTCGGCGAGCGAGGGGTTGCGCGCGAAGCGAGCGGGCCGGCCGGGGCGAAGCAACAGCGGCGCTTCGACGGCAAGGCCTTCGGCGAGGAACACTTCATGGAGTTCGCGATAGGTCGCCGAGGTCCGTTCGAACAGTGCCCTCGTGGCGAAGTCGGACTCACTCTCGGGCCGGATCACGGCGGGGTCCGCAAGCACGGTAATCTCGGTTCGACTCGCGAGGCGGGCCAAGGCCGCCAGCATGTGTATCTCCTCGCCGCTGAGCGAGGCAAACCCATCGACCCACAACTCCGCGCCGGACAGCCATTGGCAGTGCCGTAGCTGCTCGCGTGCCAGACGCAGGTACTGAGATGGGTCGACGAATCCCCTGCCGAGGTAGTCCAGGTAGGCGGCGTAGATCACGGAGAGGTCGTGAAGCTTGGCGGCGTGGATCTCGCCTGCCGCGTCTGGTGAGCCCTCAGGGCAGGCCTCGGCCAACTCCCGGCGCGAAATGCCTTCCTGAATGAACTCGGTGACGGACGCACCCAGGCGCTCGACGAGACCGCTGAGTCTCTCAGGTCGGCGGTAGTATCGCAGACGGCCGGCCTTCGACGTCAGCAGGTACCGGAGGACCATCGCCCGAGCGGAGTCTGAAAGTGCTGCTCGGGCGGGGTTGCCGACAGATTCGAGCACGCGGAACGCCAGGCGCTGAAAGGACACTACTTCGGCACGGTGGGCCGCCTGCACCTCGTCCCCAACGGTCGAGAGAACGAAAAGCGATCGCTCCATCTGCTGGCCGGCCTGCTCGGGGACAAGAAAGACCAGCGTCGGACCATCGACGGGGTCGTGCCGGAGACGCTCCCGGATCGCCGACAGGCAATGGTACGTTTTGCCGGTTCCCGCACGCCCGAGGATGAAACGAATGGACACGCCGAGATTAGACAGTCGATGACCGCGGGCGGTCAAGCTCTCAGTCACACTTCTTCGATCCCGACGGGCGTATGAGCGAAACATGGGCCATGCGAACCATAAGTCCTTGGGCGGCAAGGGGTTGCTTAGCCCGACTTCCCGTTTTGGGGCATACCCATCCAAAGGGGACGGAGGCTGATCGCAAACGGTCACTCTCGCAAGGCTTCGATGCGGCGGATGAGCATGCGGTTGCGGATGTAGAGTTTCCACTTGGTGATGGTCATTGAGAGGTAGATAAGGCCCAGCGCTGCCGCCGCGATGCCGACGGTCAGCGAGCCATAGGCACGCACCGGGATGGACTCGGTGATGAACGTGTAGGCCACATACCCGAAGAACGGCACAGCCAGCATGTCCACCCACGGTATGGGGGTGCGCACCGGAAGGAATACGCCTTTCATCACCAGGGCACGGGCGTTGTACTCGTTGCCGCACTCGGGGCACTGATACACATAGGGCAGCGTTCGCAGGTCGTATCCGCAATCGCCGCAGTAGACGTCGCTCTGGATGGTGCGATCCTTGTCGATGTCATCAGCAACACGGTCGAGATAGGACTCGAGAGACATGAAATACAAGTTACCAGTTACCAATTACCAGTTACCAACGCCTTGAACGCTTCATTCGGAAAACAAGGCTTCGGCGAAGACTGCAGGGTCGAAGGGTTCGATATCGTCCGGCGTCTCTCCGAGGCCAACGAACTTGACCGGCACGTTCAACTGATCGCGAATGCCCACCACGACGCCGCCCTTGGCGCTGCCGTCGAGCTTGGCCAGAAAAATCCCGGTCACGGACACGTGCTGCGAAAACTGCCGGGCCTGATTCAAGGCATTCTGGCCGATGGTTGCGTCGAGCACCAGCAGCACCTCGTGGGGCGCCCCTGGGATCTTGCGCTCCACGACCTTCTGAATCTTGCCCAGCTCGCGCATCAGGTGATCCTGGGTATGCAGCCGTCCGGCGGTATCGATCAGGAGGATATCTGCGTTTCGCGCCAGCGCCGCTTCGCAGGCGTCGAAGGCGACCGCTCCCGGATCGGCGCCCTGAGCGTGCTTGACGATCTGCACACCCACCCGCTGCGACCATATGCTGAGCTGCTCCACTGCGGCGGCACGAAAGGTGTCGCATGCGCCGAGAATGACCTTCTTGCCGGCCTTGGTGAAGTAAGACCCGAGCTTAGCCACGCTGGTGGTCTTGCCGGAGCCGTTGATCCCTGTCACGAGAATGACCGTCGGTCCCGATGCGGCAAGGCGGATCGAGCGGTCCGTCTCCGGCCACATCCCGGCAATGTGCGTCCGCAGATAGCCCGTAACCTGTTGCTCTTCGGCGATTTCACCGCTCTTCCAGCCGGATCGGACGACCTCGATGAGCTTCTGCGTGGCGGACGGACCGAAGTCCGCGGCAAGCATGGCGTCCTCCAGACGGTGAAGGGTCTGCTCATCGATGCGCTGCCCGACCCGCAGAACAGCCCGAAAGCCGCTGGCGAGTTTCCGCCGCGTTCGTGCCAATCCTTCCTTGAAGCGATCAAACAAACCCATTCCTATGCCGTCCTTCCCGCCTCCGCAGTCATCTGCCGGTAGATATGGTCCAGCACGCCGTTCACAAACCGCGGCGAATCCGCGCCGCCGTATTCCTTCGCGATTTCGATCGCTTCGTCGAGGGCAACCCGCGGCGGGGCGGCTCCACCAAGCATTTCCACCACCGCCACGCGGAGGACGTTGCGCTCCACGCTGGACATTCTCTCTAAATCCCACTTCGGCGATGCCGCCGAAAGTCGGGCGTCAATACCCTCCTTTTGGTTCCAGAAGCCGCTGATAAGCTCCCGAGCATAGCTACTGGCGACCGGCTCCGCTTCGGCGTGACCGAGGAAATCCTCCAGCGCCGCGGCGGATTGATCCTTCTGCACGTCCCATTGACACAAGGCCTGCATGGCCAGAACGCGGGCGGCTCGGCGGTCGGCGGACATGCTGGTTACTCGGGGGCAGGCAGGGTACGAATGAGGTTGGCCAGTTCGATCGCGGTCAGGGCAGCTTCCACCCCCTTGTTGCTGCCCTTGGCGCCCGCACGATCCAGAGCCTGTTCCATAGTGTCGGCCGTGATGACGCCGAAGGCCGTGGGAACGCCGGTTGTAGTTCCGACCTGGGCGATTCCGTGAGACGCCTCCCCTGCCACGAACTCGAAATGAGGCGTTGCGCCCCGGATGACGCAGCCCAGGCAGATGATGGCGTCGTAGGAGTGCGATTCAGCGAGTTTCTTGGCCACTTGGGGAATCTCAAAGGCCCCCGGCACGTGAATCACGGCGATACCGTCATCGGCGGCACCATGACGCCTCAGCGCGTCCAGCGCCCCTTCGAGCAGCTTGGAGGTCACAAACTCGTTGAAACGGCTGACCACGATGGCATAACGCCGTCCGGAGGCATCGAGCTTTCCGCGGAACTCCAACACGACGCCAACTGTACCGTTGTCCCCCCCTATCGTCACGGCAGCAGCCCCCCAAAGTGACCCTGGACCGCCCCCAACCGACAAAAAAAGACTTGCATATATTTTAGTATACGCTAAAGTGACAAACATGACGGCATTGCAAGCCATATCCGAGCCGCGTCGGCAGCGGATCGTGCAGTTGGTGTGGGACCGGGAGAGGACCGCCGGGGACGTAGCGCGACATTTCGACGTGACCTTCGGGGCGGTCTCGCAGCACCTGAAGGTGCTTACGGATGCGGGCGTCCTCGTGCAACGGCGCGAAGGCCGCCAGCGTTGGTATCTGACGAACAAGAAGGCCCTGGGCCCGCTGGCCAAGGCCCTGGAAACGATGTGGAGTGATCGGCTGGCGGACCTGAAGGCCTTGGCGGAGGCCGAAGAACGGAGTGAAACGCAGAAACACAGAAGGCGGAATGCCCCCGACCGGCAAGGCGGGGTCTGACCCCTAATCCCTTTATGAGCCGTCGATCGAACAAGGTGTTCGACAAAGGAGATGAACGTGAGAGTGCCCGAGAAGAATCCCGAGAACACAGCGGCGGAAGATGTGGAGGTGCAGGTGGTCATCGCAGCGCGACCGGAGACCGTCTTCCGCTACTTCTCTGACCCGCAGCGGTACCGACAGTGGATGGGCGCGGAGTCGAGCATCGAGCCGCGGCGCGACGGCACGCTCACCGTGCGTCACGGCTCAGGCCCGCTGGCGGTAGGGAAGATCGTGGAATGGGTGGAGAACCAGAAGCTGGTTTTCACCTGGGGCCATCGCAGCGGCGACCCGGGTGCTGCTGTTTCCGAGGGATCCACGACGGTAACCATTACGCTCGAACCCACATCCGAGGGCACACGGGTCTCACTTCGCCACAGTGGCTTGCCGAGCGAAGCCGATCGCCGGGGCCACCGTGCAGGCTGGAGGTACTATCTGTCGCAGTTATCCGCCGTCATTTTGGGGGAACGAATGCAGGGCAAGTGCGAAACGCTAGTGGATGCGTTCCTGAGCGCATGGAATGAAGCCGATGTCGTCCGGCGCGACGCCCTGTTGCGGCAATGCGTGAGCCCCGGCGTGCGGCATCGCGACCGCTACGGCTGCATAGATGGGCGCGAAGCGCTGCACGACTACATCGGGGGCGTAATCGCCATGATGCAAGGGGCCCGATTGCAGCGTAGCGGGGCGGTCGATCAGACCCACAACTATCAGTACAGCGCAAAGTTGCTATCCAAACACGAGCGGATTCGATGGAGGTCGATGCCGCGTCGTGACAGTTCTTTGATCGTGGCCCGCGTGTGGCT
>SBAX01000109.1 GCA_005240095.1 Phycisphaera mikurensis | reverse complement strand
GCCGTACGCTCGCTGCTCCGAGGAAATGAGTAACCTTCTCCGTTCCCACAGCGGGAAGTCTCTCACTCGCCGATTCCCAACAACCCCGAGCTATACAAAGTGCTATATGGGGCGCCGCGGCGAGCGGGCCGGGACGGTGCCGAGCCCATCCTCGGGTTGTTGAGCCGAGCCAGTTCGCTCACGAGGGAGATAGCCCTCACCCCGACCCTCTCCCGCGGGGAGAGGGGGAAGTGGGCATCACCTGCTGCCGTGATCAAAAACTGATGAACGCCGACTGCAGAATTGCGAAGTCGATCAAGTCGATCGCCTCCGAACCATCGAGGTCAAAGCATTGGCAAGGGGGGAGGAGCGCGCCGTCGGGGCCCGTCATGCAGTCTTCGAACGCTGCGACGTCCGGCAGTCCGGCGGCACCGTCACTATCGCAGTCGCCGGGCGGCGTTTCGAACCAGAATCCGCCGGTCAGGATGAAATCGCCGCCACTGAGCACGCCCGCGTCGGCCTGGCCTATGGTGCCCGACAGTTCGAATCCGCCGCCGGTACTGCGCATGCCACCGCCACCGTCGATGGAAAACGGCGCTATGGTGATCGCACCGACAGCGGTCGCGGCAACCGCCAGAAGGGTCGAAAACGCGATGATCAGTGAGTCTTTTGTTACCATCGTTTCCTCTCACACGGTCTAATCGCCGATTCGAGTGACGCCCCCTTCGGTCGTCACGCGGATGCGTTTGGAAATGGTCATGAGCTCGCTGTAGTCATTGGCACGGATGCGGAGCTCGGCGCCGTCCCACGCGGAGTTGACCGCGTTGCCCAGCGTCTCAAAGGGCTGCCCGGGCGTGCCGACCTCAAACCCCTGCGTATTGGTCTTGTCCACCCAAAGCGTGCGGGTGTAATGCTTGACGGCAACCCGCCCGCCGCCCCCGTCGGGGTCGTTGTTGTATACCTGAACGTGGAGCTATCCCGGATGCGGCGAGGCCGTCCCTTCAAGATCCCAGATCCCGAATCCCTGGGCAAAATCAAACTCGCCCAAGTCCAACCTGAAGGGACCCGAACCCTCCACGGAACGCCGAACGCGTCGCCCACTTGAGGCATCAAATACGTGAAACTGGTCGACGAGAGAGTACAGAAGACGCCCATCCGAAGTGACTTCCGCGCCCTTGAGGAAAGGGAGTTGCTCGACGGTAACACCGTCTTCCCGGTAGAGTGTGCCCGTACCGGTCTGCTGCACGGCAAGCGTTCCGCTTTGAACCAATTGCTGCCAGTTCACGGAATACTCTCGCCACGTGGATACGTTCGTTGGATCGGAACCGTAGAGCTTACCGTTGCTATCCACCGAGCACCACGGTGACCCGCCGAATGGCGCAGCGGTCACGAACGCCATGCCTGCGTCCGCGCGGAACACCGCCAGTCGATACCACTGGGGGACAAACAGGTCGCTGCCCATGGGGACGAGCAGATAATCGATGCCGTCGATGCGGTGGGTGCACGGGTCTCCAAACCATCGAAATCCCTGCGTGTAGAGGTTGGAGGGGATGGTACGAGTTGTCACGCCTGCGGTATTGATCTGCACGTCGCCCAGGTCGTATTCGACCGGGATGCGCCAAACCGTGGGGGCAGCCCAATACCCTTTTTGGGTGATGAACCAATGGCTGTCGGTATGGGCAAAACCCTGGGTGTCGAGGCCGCCCCAAGCGGGATCCGCGCTAACCGGGTCCTCGCCGAAGTACAAGTAGTAGGCCGAATAGTCTGGTGCGGCCGCCCAGGCGCGGGGCGTGATGCTCAAAACGGCGATGAACGACGCACAGGTTGCAACGGTAATCTTCATTTTGCGATCTCGCACTGGCCGGCTGTCGCCGACCTTCGGGTTGTTAACCTCCTATGCGCACGACACCGCCCTCCGCGGTCAGGCGCACGCGTTTTGAAATCGTCATGGGCTCGTTGTAGGTGTTCGCCAGCATACGCACTTCAGCCCCGTCCCAGGAATAATTGATCGCGCCGGTCACGGTGTTGAAGGGAGACGCCGGCGTGCCGTCCTGGAAGCCATAATTACCCGCATCGACGCGAATAATGTGCGTGTAGTGCTTGACGTAGACATCGTCGGCGCTGAGTTCGTCGTTATCGACCATCATGACGTGGAGCTGCCCGAGAATGCCCGGGGCGCGCCCGTCATCCAAGTCCCACACGGTCAAACCCTCCGGCTCCTCATACGTATCGAAGCCGGTATGGAACTCGTAGTTGAAATGGCCATACCCATTGGTGGAATGTTGGATTCGCCGCCACGTTGAAGTGTCAAAGACGTGGATGCCTTCGGCGAGGTCGTCGGTGTCGGTGTAGTAGCCCGTCACGAAGTAAAGGAGATCGCCGCCGGGTGAGAACTCGCCACCCTGGGCATATCGAAGTTGAAGTGGCGCGCCGGATTCAGTGTAGAAGGGGATCTCAATTGGGCCTGACGTGATCTCAAGATCATTGGCTGCCCACAGAAGCTCCCAATCGACCGTGTACCTTAGGAATGACGAAAGGAATGACGAAGCGGAGTTATGCGAAGTGTACACGTCGCCGTCGGGCGAAACCGCACACCAGCCGAAACTCTGTAAAGACAGCGAGACGCGATCGACATGCGTCAGGTCGTCCGCTCGAAAAACAGCCAGCGCTGGGGAGATTCCCGGCCCTTCAAGCGGCACTAGCAGATAACCCGTGTCGCGATAATGGAAATGGACCAGATCTCCGAAGTGGTTGTACGCTCCCAGTTCACTGTAACTCGAAAGCGACCGTACGATGACGCCGGGCGCGCCGCCGGCGGGGACGGCCAGATTGTGCTCCACGGGAATCTTCCAGATCCTGTCCGCTTGGGTGATGAACCAGTGGTCCTCGTCGTGAGCCAGCCCCTGGCCGTTCTCGTGCCACCCGGGATTGCCTTCCGAGGGACGATCGCCCAGGTACAGGTAGAACGCTTCATAGTCGTCGGCCGCAACGCCGACGCAGGCCGCGGCAAGGGTGAGACCGGCTTGGATGACCTGACTCGGGGTCATGACGAGGCCTTTCAGTGCAAACGCTGCTATTGCAGATTCACGAGCACCAGGACCAGTCCGCGCTGACCAGGAGCCAATCGCGTCATGGCCTTACCGATGATGGCACCGTGCGAGCGCTCCCGGTCGGATGCCGTCATCGCATGCCCGGGCGTGTCCGAAGTCGTCAACATGTCGCCTGGTTCGATCGCGCCGCTCGAGGTATCGCAATGAACGTAAACGCGGCCCGACAACGCGATCGGCGGTCCATTCTCGCTGCCGGCGTGGTTCCCCAGAACCGCGCCTACCGTGAAGTCGTTCGCCCCGCTGACGATCCCGGCGACGCGCCGGTTGTAGGCCCCGCGGGCCAGGCACAGCTTTCCGGGATGATCTGGATCGATGGCTACGACCATTCCCGGCTCCAGGCGTTCGGAAGCGGGAAATCGCTCCGCCAGATCGGCCCCGGTGATCTCGAGCACTTGGACACTCGCGGTGCCCTCCGCCCGGAAGTCACCATTCACATGGAGCGTGGCGGCCGGTCCGGTCGTGCCGATGCCGACATTGCCGGCCTGGGTGAGGGTCAGGCCGCGCTGAAACTGCGGTACTCCGTTGTCCCGGTCGGTGATCTGCAGGAAGTCGCCTCCAAAGGAAGAACGGGTGTGAAACATCCATTCCTGCGCCGACGGCCCTGCGAGGATGTCGCCGTTGACGAGGTGGAGTTTGGCGCCCGGCGCGTTCGTGCCGATGCCGACGCTGTTGCCGTTGATCGTCAGCCCTGCCTCCAGAAAGCCATTTTGTAGCAGGAGCTTTTTGCCTGTGTCGGAGCGAAGCACGATGTCCCCAGGCGCGGCGCTCGTACTCCAGATCCCGCTCTGGAGTGCCAAGCCGAGAGTCCCGCGCGGATTTGAGCCATCGTAGAGGTGATACCCCGGGTCGTTGGGCGCCGTACCGGCCAATCTGATGCCATCGCCGAGAGAGGCTGCAAGCACGTCCAAGCGCTTGCCAGGCGTGACCGTGCCGATGCCGACATTGAGGGCGGAATCCACAAACAGCCCGCGGGTTTGCAGGGCGTAGGGCGAGGCGGTGAGCGGCTGGCGCGGCGAGAGCGTGGTGAATGTCCCTGAACCCGCCGGGCTGCGTGCCGCGACCTCCAGCCACCGCGCCTGCCCATTGAACGCAGCGGCGCCGAAATCGAGCTGGACGCTGAACAGGCCGTTGACGACGGTCACGTTGCTGCTCGTCACCGTAGGGCCGACCTGCGCGCCGCCGGAGGCCGCCGGGAACAGTGCAAACCGGAGATCTGCCGTGCCGTCAGCCGGAACTCCGTCCTGCCGGAGCTGGCCCTGGTAAGTGAAATCCGTTCCCAATGGCATCTGCGCAATCGTGGGCATCGCCAGTAACGGCAGGATCATCAGCGTAGCGCGACTTATTCTCTTTCTCATGGCTGGCTTCCTATCTCATCACTGCAAGTTCACCAGGACCAGGACGAAGCCTTGCTCGCCCTCACCCAATCGGGTCATGGCCTTCCCGATGATGGCTCCATGTGAGCGTTCGCGGTCCGCGGCTTTCATGGCGTGGCCGGCTGTTTCCGAGGTAGTCAACAGATCGCCGGGTTCGATCGCGCTGCCGGAGGCGTCGCACTGGACGTAGACGCGCCCGGATAGGGCGATGGGAGGGCCACTCTCGTTCGTCTGGTTGCCCAGGACAGCGCCGACGGAGAAGTCGTTCGCACCGCTGACCACTCCGGCCACGCGGCGGTTGTAGGCTTCGCGGGAAATGCGGAGCTTTCCGGGATTG
>SBAX01000085.1 GCA_005240095.1 Phycisphaera mikurensis | reverse complement strand
GACCACCGACATTTACGCCTTGGGTCGGGTCCTCGACGAGATGCTCTTCGGCTACAACGCTGCCCCGACAAGCGAGTCGCGGAAGCATGCGGACATCGACGCGGTGAGCTGGGACATGGAGCGCGTCGGGCAAGTGATTCAGCGTGCGTGCTCGCCCACCGGCGCTCAACGTTATCAGAGCGCCTCCGCGATGCTCGAGGACCTGGAAGCGTGTCGCAATCTGACCGGCGGGTCGCTGCTGGACGAAATCAGCCTGCTCGCCGCCCCCCGGCAGCCGTCCGGCTGGCGCGTCGCCCAGCAGCTGGGTCTGGCCTTCATCCACCGGATTCCCTGGCTCGTGGGTTTCATCGCCGCGATTTACGCCATCTCGAAACTCGCGGACTGACCCGGCGGTTACAGACCTAGGCTGATGAGCCGCCTCCCCCTTCCACAACGCGTAAATCATTGTGGCGCAAGTGTTTACGCCTCTGGATTTCGTTTTGGCCACCCGTTCGCATGCCCGGCCTGCAACCGCTGCGGGACGACGGGGTAGAAAAGCTTGCGTTATCGGGCCGAGTGTGGTATGTAATCAGGGTGGGGGATGCTGCTATTATTCCGGGGAGTGGGGCGCGAGTTGCGCCCTGAACGGGAAGCGAGAGGTTAGCAGAGGCAAGCTGAGCGTAAGAGGAAAAGCTGGTAGGCCGACCGACGGGGAGGCGTACCGGAGCGGGTCGAACGTACGTACAGGAAAGGATCGAACCATGCGAAGGATGAATTGGAGTTGGGTAGTTGGTGCGTTGGGGGTTGGTGCCATCGCCTTGGCACCTGCCCGGGGAGATTCGCGGACCAGTCGCGATGTCAAAGGAAGCCCGGTCAGCTTCCGGCTTGCCAGCACGACCCCGGTCAGCGGTTACGAGAAGATGGATGCCAGCGGCAGCACGATCTACGTCGCCCCGCGCCCCATCTGGTCCGGCGGCGAAGTGGTATCGGCGCAGGCTCGGGATGGTGGGGCCCTGGAGTTCACGCTGAACTCCGATGCGGCAGCGCGGGTCACGAACCTGGCCGCGGGTAGCGGAGATCGACTGGCTGTCTTTGTTGACGGCAAGCTGACCTCCGTCGGAGCGCTCTCTTCGAGCGGCATCCGGGCCACGGTGACGGGAATGAGCGCCCCCTCGACCGAGCAAGTGCTGCGCCTGCTTAACGGCGTCCGCCCTGCCCCGACGCCCAATCCGGTCTCGGCGATGATGACGCTGGTTCCGGGCGAGCCGGAGGGCGATCTCTACACTGTGGATGTGTTCGCGCAGGGCATCACCGGGCTGCGTTCCTATCAGGTCGGCTTGGTCGTCGAAGGCGGCTCCAGCGGTGAACTGGTCCGTGAAGAAGTCGTCATCGACAAGCAGCGACCGGACTACATCTTCGCCGATCTGGCAGTGATCGACGCGGCCGATCAACTCGGTGGGCGCGCCGCGGGCATTCTCGAGGATGGGATCCACGATCAGGTCGAGCCCGCCTATCTGGCGACGTTCACCTTCCGGGCGACGCCGGATGCCTCTGGAACGTTCCAGGTTCGCATCGAGACCTCGGAGAAATCGCTGCTGGCCAACAATGACAATGAAACCATGGATTTCGTCGCCGGCGCCCCGGCGATGATTACCATCGGACAGGGGCCGCGCCGCGTAGGCGATAAGTAAACGCAGTTCGATCAACTCCCCGTCCAATGGCGCGGAAAAGTAAGCCGCGCGATGTGATAAACAAACGGTCCCAGACGGTGTGACCCGCGCACCGCCTGGGGCCGTTTTTTCGGGGATCGTGAGGGCACACTGAGGGGAGGGCGAGGCTCCTGCCGAGCCGCAGCTCCCAGACCTCTGTTGGGCACAGCTCGCCGGGAGGCTCGCCCTCCCGAAGGCTCCGCCGGTCACGCACCCGGGGGGCGCCTGTCCAAAGACAGGGTTGCGGCGACACTTGGATTGGCTGATAATCTCGCCGGCGGCTTGCGGGATGCCGGCAGGCCGCCTATACTCGCAACACGGGCGAACCCAAACGGGGCTGGCGGCGGCGTGGCCGCGGAGCTCAAAGAGGCAAGAACCCACCCTCAGCGAGGATTGCACACATGCGTTCAAAGCTGCGTCGGGCAATCGCGACACTTACGGCCGCCGGGGCGGGCGGATTGCTTGTTTCCGGCCCGGGCACGAGTTGCAGCAGCTATGTTGGCGAGACGACGTTCGTCGCCGCTGATCTGTGCTTTATCTTCGACTGCCAGAACGGCATCCTCGGGGGTACCCTTGATCCTTGCAGTGGGATCGGGAGCGGAAATAGCACCGTGGAGGGGCAAACCTCGCCCCCGCTGTTCGCGGATTGTCCGATCACGGGGCCGTGACCGGAATCAACCAAAAGGACCACAAACGATGAAATCTCGCTTCAGCCGGATCTCATTCTCGCTAACGCGTTGGGCAGGCCTACTGGCCAGCGGGGCGGCCCTCCCGGGCTTCCTCCAAGCTTGTGACAGTCGCCTCCTCGGTCTGACGCAGTACGTCGATCCATGCGGGACCATCTTCGCCAACTGTGCGCCCGGCGATTTTACGGTGAACAATGCCGAGGTCGGCGATTACTGCGTTGACCCTGCCTGCACCGTTCCGGGGGCCTGCAACGACGATCAACCCTTGGGGACCATCACCGACGTCTGCCCCTAGCCGTTCCGCCAGGCCACCCCGGAGAATCGCTACCCGCTGCGACTAGCGCAGGAGTTGGGATTTCCCACCCCCGCCCCGGTCATTGCACGGAGGTGGACACGTCGAAGTCCACAATCAGGTCGGAGTGGTCGAAGGTAAAGACGATCACATCACCGCAGTTGAAATCATCGTCTTCGCGTACGACCCCGGAGTCAGCTTCCGGCCCCACCGAGCCCACGATCCGCAGCTCCGCATGGGTGATCATGATCGCACGCAGGTCGTCGCAGCGGCGGGTGAACGTGCGGGTCTGTCCGGGGCCGAGGGTGAACTCCAGATCATCGTCTTCTTCGAGAATGTCCTCGGGGATGTCCTCCTCGTCGCTGATGGCGATTTGCGCCACGATGTCGAAGTCGCTGTTGTTCACCAGCCGCACGATGGTCACCGGCCGCGGGATGGTGATGAGCGACACCGCGTCGCACGCCGCGGCCGAGCACAGCATGGCGATGGATCCCCCGATGACAAAAGTCCTGGCCCAATGGGTCATGGCACCACCACCGTTGTCTGGCCGAACAGCGCCAAAAGCAGCAGCACGATGAAAATCACCAGGAAAATGCCGAACAGCACCCGAGCAATGCCCATGGCGCCGGCGGCCACGCCGGTGAACCCAAAGAGCGCCGCCACCAGCGCCACGATCAGAAACATCAAGGCCCATCCAAGCAATCCCATGATTCGTCTCCACTGACCCGACGGTTGTTAGTCGTTCCCCACGGCGCGGGTACGCTCGCGTCGCTCGTACTTCATCTTGACCTTGCGCCCGTCCTCGAAGCTGGCCAAGTACATCTTGTTTGCCCCGCGGATGCGGGCGTCGTAGGCGTGCGTCTCCCCGTCATGCGCCGTCAGGATGAGAACGCCATTGTCGTACGCGTAGGTGCCGGAGACGGATTGGATGCGCCCGCCCTCCATCGCCTCGGCATAGAACGTGCCGTCTTCCTGAAGGGTCAGGTTGTGGAATTCCACGTCGCGCTGCAAGGCAGTGGGTTCCACAGACGCCAGAGACCATTTTCCCGCAGGCTTCTGACAGCCGGCAAGGCCGACACCCGTGAGCAACACGAGCGATCCTGCAATGATTTTGCGGTTGACTCTCATAACCGAACTCCTCAATGGCGCACTCCATTGCGGAGTGCACCTATGAAATGATTTCCGCCGTCCTTAACATGCGTTTGAATATGGGGTTACAGCAAAGACAGTTCCCTCGTGGCAGCACCCGGCGGTCGCTCAATGCGGCAGGACATAGAGATCCCCAACCCGCTTCCAGTCTTTTTCATCTTGCGGTGGGGGTGGGGCGGCGGTGCTGGCGGGCACAAGCACGACTGGCCTGCCTTCGCGCAGGGCCGCTTCGATGGCTGGGGGCGCGGCGGAGCCTGCGATTTGCACGCCTTGGGCACCGCGGCGAAGCACCTGGTAGCGTACGGCAAACTCCGCCATGAGGTCCTGGACGATGATGACGCCGTTGTCGCCGGCCAGCTCTGCCGCTTCGCGGCTGAGCCGCTGCGCGGAGCGCTCGGCGATCGACCATGGCGTGAACAGATAGACGTAGTCGTCGCGATAGGGTTTGTGCCGCTCTCGCGCCGACAGGAGCCTGGATCGTCTGATGAGATCGGGCGTGGCCGCGTACAGCAGGGGGGTCAGGGCAAGCAGGGCGAAGCCCACACCGACGAACGCGCGGCGACGCGCCGGGTGCGATCGGACGTACTCCGCAAAACCGACTCCGCCGAGAATCGCCGCGTACACGTACATGGGAGCGAAAAAGAACTGCTGATCGGGCACGTTGTATCTCAGCACGAAGACGGCATAGATGGCCAGATCGATGAGGAGCACGCGCCGCAGGATGCGGCCTGTGCCTTCCGTCGGCCAGTAGATAGCGCCATTGACCGCCGAGGGCAGCAGGAGATTGGGGAAGCTCAGGATGATGAAGCCGAGGCAGACGGCCAGCAGGCGCGTGGAGACGCTGACGTTGAAGACTTCGTCGATGTATTGAACTCCGAAGAACGCGGAGTGGAGCGTGCCCCGGGCGTCGCCGCTGCGGAGCCATTCGATGAGCACCATCTGGCCGTACAGGGCGGCGCCGAGCAACCAGAATGCGCCTGCGGCAACAGCACCGCGCAGATGCACATGGCGGCGCGACACGCACCAGACCACGATCGCCACGAGAACCGGCGTGGAGAGTCCGGCTAGGAGATGGTTCGAAAGCCCCAAGCCGTTGAGCAGCAGGGCGGCACACAGGAATCGTGATTGGCGACTGCGCAGGAAGATCAGCAGACACCAGCATTCGGCGGACAGCAGGGCGGCCACGAGGGTGTAGGTTTCCGCAAGAGTAGCCACCTGCCAGACGGTATGGGCAAGGCCAAAGGACGCGCTTGCGAAAGCGGCAGCGATCCATGATCGGGTGAGGGTGGCCACGCAGCCGAAGACGTTGGCGACGGCTACCGCCGCGGCGAAGGAGCTGACCAGTGTCACGGCGTGGCACGGCTCGGTGAAATCCAGCCATAGGGCCAAGCGGGCGAGCCAATGGTGCAGGGGGTGGCTTAGGGCCAGCCCCAGCGGGTTGCGGACCTCGCCAGTGAGGGCCCGGAGGATGTGGTACCCCGAGTCCTGCCACTGGGCTCCGCGATTGGCGGTGAGGGCATAGAGCACTCCAAAGGCCACAAATGCGATGAGCCAGCCGTAAGTCACTTTGGCTGTGAACGCGGTTGGCTTTGACGCGCAATTACGCACTGACCGTGGGAATCCTGCTAGGGCAATGTAAGCCCCGTGATGCGGGCTTCGAAGATCATCTTGCCGTCGACGATGCCCTGGGTGTCGGAAATGATGCGGCGGGGGCGGTAGTCCACGCCCGCGCCGATGATGTAGAGGCGGCTGGGAGGCACGACCGTTTCGCGAAACTTGCAGTTCTCCACGCCGCCGAAGGCGATAAAAGATTCATTGCCGAGGAGCTTGGCCAGGACGGCGCAAGTCTGGGCGGCCATCTCCAGCATGAGGACGCCAGGCAGCAAGGGGCGGCCTGGCACATGCCCGCGGACCCACCAGTCGTCCGGCTTGACATCGGCGAAGGCGACGACGCGGCGGCGCTCGAAGTCGGTCAGGCAGACGCCGTCCAGGACTTCGAACTCGAAACGGTGGGGGAGGCGGCTGTAGATTTCGCGCTTGGTGAGCTCGACGCGGTTGAGATCGACATCGGCCAGATCGATCAGAAACGGGGGCGGCATCGGTTCCCTCCGGGGAAGGCCCGCGCGCAGCGCACGAGCGACCTCGTAAGCAGAAGTCGGCGTGCGGCGGGCTTAGGACCGGTTGTCCTAGCTGGTGGGTTGGGAACGGACCTCAAGGATCTTCTTGCGGATGGTCTGGGCGGTGTCCTTTACATCCTGCATGATCTTCCGCACGCGCGTGCCAGCGGCCTTGTTGCCGCCCGAGGCCTTGGCCACGTCGTCCGCTGCCGACTCCACCAACTCCTTCAGCCGTTCGTATTCCTGCATATCTGATGCTCTCCGATGCCGTTCTTGCCTGTCGGGGAGATTCCTCTGCTACAAATCAATACGCTGGGGCGATGCCCAGAGGCCAGCCGCCCCACACGGTATTATTCCCCTAATCGGCTCTGGCGGCTACAAAACTGCCGTTTTATCGCTCCCAGAAGGGATGAGCTCAAGGAGATGAAGGGGGCCGGCGCGCCGTAACTTTCGTGTTGACATAGGGTTACGTCCATCGATGGATGCTTTGGTGCCGAGCGCGCTAGGCATCTCGCTGCCCGCATCTCGGGATGGCCGCGGGCTTCCCGCCCGGTGGGCTAGCAGCAAGGCAACAGCGGCAACGCTAGGAGCAGTCTCCTGGACGTAGGGGCGACCTGCGATATCAGATTTGAAATCTCAGATTTGGATCGCGTGCGAAGCGACCGCTTTGGTCGTCGTGGCATTCGGGCGTCCGCGCGGGCTGAAGCCCGGGGCTCGCTCGCGAGAGGGAGTGGCCATTAGGTGCAGGCCTTCGCGGAGGGCATCCGATAGACCTAGCGGCCGGGCATTGGAGGCCCGGATGCGTTTTCGGTGAGCATTCTCATGCGGCATGGATGCCCGATCCTCGCTGTCACAACCCTCATCTGCGCCCTTTCACCGGCCGCTAGCGCCCAAGTTCAGCGCCTCGGCGTGCGGGCGTTCGACATCGAATACTACGTCAACGACGACGCCTTGCCGCTGGATTCGGTGCAGCTCTGGTACACGCAGGATGATGGGGGGACCTGGAATGAGTACGGCTTGGATGAGGACCGGCAGTCGCCGTTTCCCTTTCACGCTCCGGATGAGGGGACGTTCGGTTTCTTTTTCGTGATGTCCAATACGACCGGCGCATCCAGCGCCGCTCCGGCGGAGGGGACTCCGCCGCAGCAGCGAGTGCTGGTGGACTTCACCCCGCCGGTGGTGCAGCTTCATCCCCTTCGGACGACGACCTCACTGGGCCAGACGGTGGTGCACATCCGGTGGACGGCGATTGATACGCAACTGACTTCACGGCCCATCGAATTGGCCTACCGGCGACCCCCGGATACGGCATGGCAGCGGATCGGTAGCGACCCGCTGGCGAACACGGGACGTTACGATTGGCGGCTTCCTGACGGCATCTCCGGGGCTCTGGCGGTTCGGGTGACGGTCAGTGATCATGGTGGTCACAGCGCGGACAGCGAGGTGCAGGTAATCGAGTTGCCGGCTATCGCCCCTGGCCCCTCTCCCGTGGGGAGAGGGGAAGTAGCCGTCACTGGTAACGCGTCTCCCGAGGGGAGAGGGGGAACGAAGCCCTCACCCCTGGCCCCTCTCCCGCGGGGAGAGGGGGAGCTGGCCCTCATCCCTGGCCCCTCTCCCGAGGGGAGAGGGGAGATCGCGCTGGCGGGGTCGAAGCGAGCGATGGAGCGGGTCGGCAAGCTGATGGGCGAGGCGGCGGAGCATCGGGAGCGCGGCGAGTATGCCCAGGGGGTGGCCCGCCTGCGCGAGGCGGTCAAGCTTGATCCGCAGCGGACGGAGGCGTTCGCGGAGATGGCCGGGATGCTGGCTAAGCTCGGCGATTATGAGCGGGCGCTGGGGGCGTACGAGATCGCGCTCAAGCAGAACCCCAATCTGCGTTCGGCGCTGCAGGGATCGGCGCTGGTGCTCAAAGAGAAGAACGATTTTCAGGGGGCGGGGGAGCGCCTGCGGACCATCCTTCGCTACAATCCCAACGACGCCGAGGTGTGGATGAACTTAGGTGACGTGGCGATCTTTCAGGGCGACGAATCGCTGGCTCGCGACTGCTACACGCGGGCGACGCAGATCGATCCCAAGGCCACGCAAGTGATCAGCGCGGCGCAGCAGCGCCTGGCGCTGATGACCGAGACTTCGCGGGGAGCGAAGCGCGATTCGAAATGAGCAAGGGCGAGCTTCATCCCATGTACGCGGTGGTAGGAGCGGACCGTTTTCTGCGCGGCAACGCCGTGGAGGAGGTCGTGCGCCTGGCGAGCCGGGAGATGGATGAGCTGGGCCCCACGCGTGTGGACGGGGATGAGGCCGACGTGGCCGCGGTGCTGGACGAAGTGCGCACGCCGTCGCTGCTGGGCGGGCGGCGGATAGTGATCGTGGACGACGCCGATGATTTCATCTCCGCCCACCGCGAGACGCTCGAAAAATACTGCTCGGCGCCCGCAGCCGACGGGTGTCTGGTCCTGCTGTGCGACTCGATGCCGCGGAACACGAAGCTGCACAAGATCATCTCCGCGCATGGGAAGGTGATCGCCTGCGAGCCGATGAAGTGGCGCGAGCTGCAGACGTGGATCGCGCGGCGGGCCGCAGATGTCTATGGGAAACGAGTTTCGGATTCGACGGCGCGGCTGCTGCGCGACCTGGTGGGGGATTCGCCGGGGTGGCTCGACACGGAGCTGGGCAAGCTGGCGGCCTTTGTCGGGTCGCGGACGGAGATCACCGCCAAGGACGTGGAGGCGGCCACGGGTGAGTCGCGGGAAGAGAAAGTCTTTGCCGTGGTGGATGCCATGGCCGAAGGCAACGCCGCGGAAGCCCTGCGGAACCTGCAGCAGGTGTGGGCGACGGACCGGGCGGCGCCGCATCGGGCGATCGGCGGATTGGCCTTCAGCGTGCGGCGCCTGCTGGAAGCGCGGCGGGACTGGGAGGCAGGTGCTGATCTGAACGGACTTGCGCGGCAGGTCTTCACCGATCCGGCGACGCTGCGTCGGCGGTTTGAGTACATGACCACGGCGCGACTGGAACGGTTGCAGCGCGGGCTACTGGAGATTGATCTCGCGGTGAAGACGGGGGCGTCGACGGTGGAAGTAGGGATCGAGAAGTTCATCGTGAAGCATGCCACGGAGGCGCCCGCGGCGCGGGCCAAGGCGGGATAGGGAACCCATCATGTCGCACAGGGAGGTGCTTATCAAAACCACCGGCTCAAGACCCTCACCCCTGCCCCTCTCCCTGAGAGGGAGAGGGGTTCGTGACGCGCGGCGGGCGTTTTTCAGCGCGGCACTGGCGCTGCTGGCGGGATGCACGACGGTGCCGGTGACGTCGAAGCGGGCACCGATTGCGGGTCAGGGGGAGGGCGTGGTGCGAGAAGGGATTCTCGCCCCCGCGGATCCTGTCACGGCGAAGAAAGATGAGGCGCAGCAGACGACGTTGGCAGCGGTGGAGGAGTTTCTCTCAAGGACGCAGCAGTACCAGACACCGGGGGCGCGAGAAGGAACCCTCGCGCCTGGAGGGGATGCACTACCGGCGGCAGGTGACCACCCCCAAGCCCCTCCTTATAAAGGAGGGGGGCTGGCGGATCAGGCGTTCGCAAACACGCAGGTCACGCTGGCGGATAGCGAGCCAGCGAAGCCCAACTTGGCCATCCCGGCCGTCCAGGCGGTGACGGTTCGCGTGCCCGAATCGAAGAAGTCTCCGGCAGGGGAACCGGTCAAGAGCAACGTGGCCAATGCGCCGTTGGATACCAGGGCCGAGGACGGGGTGGCGCTTTCGGACAAACTCATCGCCCAGCTTCGCAGCGAAGCGCAGGGCGGAAAAAGCTGGCAGGCGGAGTGGCGGCTGCGGCTGACGCAACTGGCGTTCGAGCAGGATGCCGATGCGGGGCGCGTCTCGAGTGAGCTTTCAGAGCCGATGCGTTCGATCCTGGCGGCGCTGATTGGGGCCGGGATCGCAGTCCGAAATAGCGGGGCGGACCCGATTGCTCCCGCCGATGAGGCGCTGGAGCGCGTGGAACAGCTGCTGCTGGCGGTGCGTGAGCGTGCCGACCCGAAAGTGTCGGCCGTGGCGCTGTGCCGGAAAGTGGCGACGTTCGGCGTGTATGAGGAGATGAGCACTGAGGAGTTCGTATCCGGGCGGTCGATTCAGACCATTGTGTACAGTGAGATCGCCAACCTTCGGGCGACGCAGGGCGAGGACGGATTCTTCGAAACCCGCCTGGGCACGCGGCTGGAAGTGCTCTCCGCCGACGGCCTGTCCTACTTTCAGCGCGAGGAGCCGGAGATCGTGGATCGCTGCCGCACGCGGCGCACGGATTTTTTCCTGGCGCAGCGAATTACTCTTCCACCCACCCTTCCGGCGGGGGATTATGTGCTGAAGGTCATGGTGGAAGACAAGCTCGCCAACCGGGCCGATGAGGCCTCGACGATGTTCACCATTGTGTCGCCTGTATCGGTCGCTCGCGGGAAGCCGTGACAGCATGGCGGCGCTGCGCTTGGCCATGCCCCTGGCCGACGGGATTTGAAATCTCAGATTTCAGACCACAACCCGCACGGACAAGCGGAGCTTGTCCGTGGCACCCGAGCGCCGGGCAGGATTTGAGATCTCAGATATCAGATTTCAGACAGCGGGCACGGACAAGCGGAGCCTGTCCTTGCCACCCGATTGCTCTGGTGAGTGTTTGCGCTGAAACTGCGCCTTGATGGCGGCGGCGATTGAGGTTCGCGGGGCGAGCAAGTCCTTTGGCGCGGTGCGGGCGCTCGCGCCCATCGATCTTTCCATTGAGAGCGGGCGGACCACGATTCTGCTGGGGCCCAGCGGCTGCGGGAAGTCCACGCTTCTGCGGCTGATGCTGGGCCTGGTTGAGCCGGACCAGGGCGGCGTCCTTTTTGAAGGCACGCGGGTCTCGGCGAGCAACGCTTTGCAGGTTCGCCGGCAGATGGGGTACGTGCTGCAGGACGGGGGATTGTTTCCACACCTGACGGCGCGAGAAAACGTGCTCCTCATGGCGCTGTGGCTGGGGCGAAGCAAGCGCGCGATGGACGAGCGGCTGGCAATGCTGGCGGATTTGGCGCGGTTGCCCCTGGAGACGCTGGAGCGCTACCCGCTGGAGCTGTCCGGCGGGCAGCGGCAGCGGGTGAGCCTGATGCGGGCGCTGATGCTCGATCCCGACGTGTTGCTGCTGGATGAGCCGCTGGGGGCGCTGGATCCCATGATCCGGGCGGAGCTGCAAACGGATCTGCGGGAGGCGTTCCGATCGCTGGGAAAAACGGTGGTGATGGTGACGCACGATCTGCGGGAGGCTGGGTTTCTGGGGGAGATCATCGTTCTGCTGCGCGAGGGGCGGATCGTGCAGGTTTCTCAGGACGGGCTGGCGAGTTTCCGCCGGGCCCCGGCTGATCCGTTTGTGACACGATTCGTGGAAGCGCAAAGCTTGAGCGAGGCGGTAGACACCAGGCTGTAGGCCTTGGAACGTAGGTTGTAGGTGCTGTGATTCTGCGTTGTTTGGTATTGGTGTGCCTGATATGGAGCGCGGCGGTTGCGTCGGCGAACGATGCGACGACGGTGGTGGTGGGCTCGAAGAAGTTCACAGAGTCGGTGATCCTCGGAGAGATGGCCACGCAGCTCATACGCGATGGGGGCGGTGTGGCGGTGCATCGCCGTGAACTGGGGGGCACGCAGATTCTGTGGAATGCACTGCTCCGCGGCGACGTGGACGTTTACCCCGAATACACCGGAACGGTGGCGGAGGAGATTCTCGCGGGGCAGCGGTTCAGCGACGCCGAGGCCCTGCGGGCGGCGCTGAAGCAGCGCGGCGTGAGCATGACGGAGACGTTGGGTTTCAACAACACGTATGCATTGGGGATGAAGGAGGAATTGGCCGGGCGACTGGGGATTCGCACGATTTCTGATCTGGGGCGCCACGGCGAGTTGGTGCTGGGCTTGAGCAACGAGTTCCTGGATCGGGCAGACGGCTGGCCCGGCTTGCGGGAGCGCTATCAGCTTGGTCCTGCGCAGGTTCGCGGACTGGATCACGACCTGGCCTATCGGGCGATTGAAGCAGGCGATATCCAGGTGACCGATTTGTATTCGACGGATGCGGAGATCCGCTACTACGGGCTGCGCGTTCTCGATGACGATCTTGGCTACTTTCCGGCGTACCGTGCGGTGTTTCTGTTTCGCGAGGACATGGTGAGCCGTGTGCCGGAGGTTGTTGCGATGCTGCGGCGTCTCGAGGGCCAAATCGACGAGACGGCGATGGTTGGAATGAATGCGCGGGCCAAGCTGGAGAGAGTACCGGACGCGGTCGTGAGCGCGGACTTCCTGGCGCAGCGACTGCAGGTACGCCGTACCGTGAGCACGGACACGGTGCTTGTGCGGTTGGCGCATCACACGATCGAACACCTCGTTCTGGTGGCGGTTTCGCTTTCTGCGGCGGTGGTGATTGCCATTCCGTTGGGAGTGGCGGCGTATCGGCGGCCGCGGCTGGCCCACATCCTGCTGGGAGCGGTGGGCGTTGTGCAAACCATCCCATCGCTGGCGTTGCTGGTGTTCATGATTCCGCTTCTGGGCATTGGCGGGCCGCCGGCGGTGGCGGCGTTGTTCCTGTACAGCCTCCTGCCGGTGGTGCGGAACACGCATGCGGGACTGCGGGACATTTCGCCATCGCTGCGGGAATCGGCGGAGGCGCTGGGGCTGTCGCCTTGGGCGCGGCTGCGGCTGATTGAGCTGCCGCTGGCGTTGCCCTCGATCTTGGCGGGGATCAAGACGGCGGCGGTGATCAACGTGGGCACGGCCACGCTCGGGGCGGTGATCGGGGCAGGGGGATACGGTCAGCCGATTCTGACGGGGATTCGACTGGACGACGTGGGGCTCATCCTGCAG
>SBAX01000155.1 GCA_005240095.1 Phycisphaera mikurensis | reverse complement strand
CGCCTGCCTCGACGGCCCCGACGGCGCTCAAGAAAACAGCGACGTCGATGAGGTCCACGGTTTCGTCGGTGTTGAAGTCCTCCTCGTCGCAGCCCTCCAGGATGCCGCCGTCGGGGCCGTCGAGGCAGGCGAACATGTTCACGTAGTCGGCGAGGTCCACGTCGCCGTCGCCGTCGAAGTCGCCGCGGTCTTCGCAGACGTCGGCGATCTTGTTGCCGTTCTCGTCGGTGAGAGTGCCGGCGGCGATCTCGCAGCGGTCCGGTGCGCCGCTGGCGTCGCAGTCGCTGGGCACGGGATCGAGCGTGAACGTAATCGTGGTGCCGTCGTTGCGCCGGGGGGTGGCAGAGCGGGGCTCGAATTCCTCGGAGTTGTCGCGGGGGATCGACGTGCTCACCCGCTGGAGCGAGCTGATTCCGTCGGTGGGCAGGGCCACGGCCGGAGTGCCGAATCCGGTGTTCGATCCGGTGAAGGCGCCGTAGGCTACCGAGTCCACGACGATCGAGCCGTTGTCGTTCTGGAACGTCACCTTACCATCCGAGAGGGAAATGCGGGCGCATGTGGGCATGAGATAGTCGGGTGCAAAACCGGCCACGGACTGAAACGCGGGAGTCGCGATGAGGACGGTTTCGCCGTTGTCGAGGGCGGCGAAGTTGGCGGCCAAATCCATGACGATGGTTATCACGGTGCCGTCGGCGTTGCGGCCCACGACACGGGTCTGGGCCAAGGCCGTCTGGAAGTTCGAGCGGGCGATGAGCTCGACATACTGAACAGAGCCATCAGCGTTGCTGTAGACTTCGTTGATTTCAATGACGTGGAACGACGCGCGGGCAGATGATGCGGCGAGTGCGGTGGCGATGATGATGGATCCGATGCGCGGAAAGCCCTGCATGGTGACCCCTCCCGATACAAAGAACTACGGCCCGTGACCTCTTGCCCACCCCCAGCGTATCACGAAGCGACGCCCAAACCAAAGAAAGCAACGCCGGCGCTAAGGATTCAACAGTTTTGCGCTAAATCTGTAATTAACGGACCCTTAATGCGCCCTTAACATTCGTGCCTTACGACATCCGGCGTCGACGAGCCCCAAGCGGTCGGGGCTCGTAGCAGTGCGTTCGCAAGGCGTGGTGGTCGGGCACGTTATCTAGATGTGCTTTGGGCTCGAAGTCTTGCAACGCGACAGGACGCCGTGGGGACAAGCCGCCGCTTGCGGCTGACGCAATCAAGCGTCCCCCAACAAGGGGCGACGCTACAGAATCGGGACGGGTGAGTGGCGATTCGACCCTCACCCCAACCCTCTCCCTGGGAGGGAGAGGGGGATCGGAAGCCAGATGCTCGGAGGCGAGGTCTAACGATGCGAAATGGTGGAAGGCGTTGGCGGATCGGGCTGGTTTCCACGGCGGTCTTCGCGGCATCGACGACGTTGGCATGGGGTCAGGCCGGGCAGACACCGGCCACCGATGCAGTGTCGCACTCAAGCGCCGCCCACGAGGGGCGACGCTACATGGTGGATCAATCCGCCAGCCAGGGTGCCGAAAGGCCCGCGGAGAAGCCGGCGCCGAAGGCGGACGACTTCTGGACGCGCAAGACGCTGACCGGCGACTGGGGCGGGGCGCGGAAGGCGCTGGAAGACAAGGGCATCACCCTTCAGCTCTACTACAACCAGCAGTTCCAACAGAACTTCAAAGGCGGGCTGGATACTCACAACGGGCATCGCCTGTCGGGCAGCTACGACCTGAACGTGCTGCTCGATTTTGAGAAAGTGGGATTCATGGACAACGCCGGGTTCTTCATGCGGGCGGCGAAGGGCACGTGGTCGGACGGCATCAATCCCAACAAGGTGGGGGCGCTTAACAACGTGAATCAGGATGCGGGCGACGATCACCCCATCTTCGTGAACAAGTGGTGGTTCTGGAAGAAGTTCGCGGAGGACAAGGTTGAGCTGCGGCTGGGTCTGCTGCAAACCAACAAGGACCTGTTCGACGTGAGTCCGTACGCGAACCACGAGGACAAGGACTTCATCAATCGCGGGTCGATCCGGAACGCGACCATCCCGCACCGTAACGGTATCGGCGTGTTTCTGAAGGTGCAGCCAGTGGAATGGCTTTACACTCAATTTGCGACGTTAGACGCTCAATTCCAAGCGCGCACGACCGGCTTCAACACGGCATTTCATGATGAGCCCTGGTTCATGGTGTACTCGGAGACGGGGGTGACGCCGAAGTGGAAGTCGGCCAAGGGAGCGCTGCCGGGCAACATTCGGGGCGGGGTGTGGTACGATCCGGTGCCGAAGACGAAGTTCGAGGACGTGGGCGCGGCGGAGACGAAGACGGGTGACGTGGGATACTACTTCGGGGCGGATCAGCTCATCTGGAAGGAGTGCGAAGGGGACAAGGACAAGCAGGGGCTGGGCCTGTTTGCGCGGTACGGCCACGCCCGTGCGGATCGCAACCGCATCAGCGACTATTGGTCCATCGGCGCGTCCTATCGCGGGTTGATTCCCGATCGCGACCATGACGTGGTGGGGCTGGCGGTGTCGCAGTCGATCCTTTCGGATCGATACCGCGACGAGCGACGCCCGCTGGCGGACCGTGAAACCGCGTACGAACTGTATTATGCTTATGAGGCGACGCCGTGGTGCATCATCTCGCCGCACTTCCAGGTGATCACCAATCCCGGCGGCGAGCAGGACGACCGCGACGCGATCGTCGGCGGCGTGCGAGTGAGGATCATCTTCTAAGAAGGAGAAAACGGAATGCGAGATTTGCGGAAGTCGTTCAGGCGGCGGTTGGCCGTCCTGGTGGTGCCGGGCGGGCTGATGCTGGGGACGAGCTGTGCGGAGAGCGTGCGCGAGAGCGTGGTCTCCGGAAGCCTGGGCTTCGTCGAGGATACGACCGCCGCCGTGCTTGAGGCGCTCTTCCCGGCCGATGCGCTGGTTCCGGAGGGCGAGTAGCATTCAAGCGCCGCCCACAAGGGGCGACGCTACATGACCCCCTTTGGTCCCCCCTTGTGAAGGGGGGAGGCGCGGTTGTGAGATGGCTGGGCCAAAGGCAACCGAACGACGGCATCGTTCAAGCGCCGCCCACAAGGGGGGCGACGCCACAGATTCAGGGGAACGGACATGAGAACGAAACGAACAAGCGGGCGCAGGTGCCTCGTCACTTCGGCAGGGGTGCTTGCATTGGTGATCTGCGGGTGGTGTGGGCCGGCGAGAGGACAGCTTTCGGGCACGGTGAAGGTGGATGGCTCGAGCACGGTGGCGCCGATCATGATGGCGGCGGCGGAAATGTATCAGGCCAAGGAACGCAAGGTCCGGGTGACCGTGGGCATTTCGGGCACCGGCGGGGGGTTCAAGAAGTTTCTGGATTCCCAACCGGGACTGCGGACGGACATCAGCGATGCCTCGCGGCCGATCAAGGAGGCGGAGATCTCCAAGGCCGCGGAGCTTGGGATCAAGTACCTGGAGTTTCCCATCGCCATTGACGGGCTGGCGGTGATGGTGCACCCCTCAAACACGTTCTGCGATCACTTGACGGTCGACGAACTCAAGAAGATCTGGGAGCCGGGCAGCAGCGTCAACAACTGGAAGGACGTGCGGAAGGGCTTTCCTGATCTGGCGCTGAAGCTGTACGGACCGGGGACGGACAGCGGGACGTTTGACTATTTCACAGAGGTGATCAACGGGAAAGAGAAAGCCTCGCGGAGCGACTACAACGCCAGCGAGAACGACAACACGCTGGTGCAGGGCGTGGCGGGGGACAAAGGATCACTGGGATACTTTGGCTTTTCCTACTACGAGGCGAACAAAGGCAAACTGAAGCTCCTGGCTGTCGACGGCGGCGATGGCAAGCCGGTCAAGCCCACGATCGAGACGATTCGCAAGGGGCAGTATCATCCGCTCGCCCGGCCGCTGTTTATCTATGTTAACGCGGAGTCGTACGAGCGACCGGAGGTCAGGTCGTTTGTGGGCTTTGTCATGGATAGTGCGGGGCGACTTGTAGAGCACCCCAAGGTAAACTACGTGGCGTTCTCGGATGAGGTGTATCAGCTCGGGACCAAGCGCGTGCAGGCGGGCAAGACCGGTTCGGTGATGACCGGGGTGCCTGCCGGGGCGGACATGGCCGAGCTGCTCAAGAAAAACTGACGACGGTCACGGATCCCGCGGTCCGTGTAAATGCCGGGGACGGCACGCTGTGTCCGACGGCGTCGGGCTGAGGGCGTGCCGTCCGTGCGTCGGGGCGATCATGGCGAAGGCGCTGGTGAAGGCGAAGGAGCGGACCATTCACCTGGCGCTGTTTGTATGCGCGCTGGTGTCCATCGTCACAACCGTCGGCATCGTCTGGGTCCTCATCAAGGAATCGCTGGAATTCTTCGCGCACGTCTCGCCTATCGAGTTCTTTCTAGGGACGAAATGGGCGCCGTCGTTTTTTCCTCAACATTTCGGCGTCTTGCCGCTGATCTGTGGAACGTTCCTTGTCGCGGGTGGGGCGTTGGTCGTGGCCGTCCCGGTGGGCCTGGCCGCGGCGATCTACTTGAGCGAGTACGCTTCGCCCGGACTGAGGCGCATCTTGAAGCCGACTCTTGAAGTCCTCGCTGGAATCCCCAGCGTGGTCTACGGCTTCTTCGCCTTTACCTTTGTTACACCCTATGTATTGCGCCCACTCTTTCCCGAGACCGACATCTTCAACGCGGCAAGCGCCGCCATCGTCGTGGGCGTGATGATCATTCCGACGATTTCCTCGCTTTGCGATGACGCGTTTCGCGCGGTTCCGCGAAGCCTGCGCGAAGCCGCTTACGCGCTCTCGGCGACGCGCCTTGAGGTGTCGACGCGGGTCGTGTTCCCCGCCGCCACTTCAGGGATCGTCGCTGCCATCCTGTTGGCACTTGCCCGAGCGATCGGCGAAACCATGGCCGTGGCCATCGCCGCTGGTAACCTGGCCAAGCTCACGGCCAACCCACTCACGAATGTGCAGACCATGACGGCGTACATCGCCCAGAAGAGTCTCGGCGATACTCCAGCGGGAACGATCGAATACCAGACCATTTTCGCGGTCGGGTTGACACTGTTTCTCATGACTATGGCCGTCAACGTAATTGCTCAGCGGGTCCTTAAGCGTTTCCGAGAGGTGTACGAATGACCGGCGCGACGGCTGTTTCGTCAAGCCTCTTCATGCCCCGGGTTCAGCGCCGCCGTCGGTCAGGTCGGGCCTTTGAACTGCTTTGCATGCTGCTTAGTCTCTTTGGGCTGGCGTTCCTCGCTGTTCTGATCGGTCGCGTCTTGTGGGAGGGCGCGTCGTGGATTTCCGTGAAGTTCCTGACGAACTTTCCATCGCAGATGTTTCCCGAAAACGCCGGAATCAAGAGCGCCTTGTGGGGCACGATCTGGTTAATGGCCATTACGACGCTGACCGCCGTTCCGATCGGCGTCGCTGCGGCTGTGTACCTGGAAGAATACGCACCCCGGAACCGGTTGACCAAGCTGATTCACTTCAACATCACCAATCTGGCGGGCGTGCCCTCCATCGTTTACGGAATCCTGGGTCTGGCGGTCTTCGTACGTTGGTTCCGGCTTGATCGAAGCGTTTTATCGGGTGGACTCATCCTGTGCCTTCTCGTCCTGCCGGTGGTGACTATCGCGTCTCGCGAGGCACTGCTGGCGGTACCCAAATCGATTCGTGAAGCGGCCTACGCGTTGGGGGCTACCCGGTGGCAAACGGTGCGCTGGCACGTCCTGCCGGCAGCGCTGCCGGGGATCATGACGGGGATCATCCTTGCGGTTTCGCGAGCCATCGGCGAGGCCGCCCCGTTGATCATCATTGGAGCCGTTACGTATGTTGCCTTTGTGCCCACGGGACCGCTCGACTACTTCACGGCTTTGCCGATCCAGATCTATGCCTGGACAGACGCTTCCCAGCCGGAGTTTCATCATCTGGCGGCGGCGGGTATCATCGTGCTGCTGGGGATTCTTCTGCCGATGAACGCGGTGGCGGTCGCGGTGCGGGCGTCGCAGCAGAGGAAGAAGCTATGGTGAAGGTCCTGGAGAGCGAAGCGCCGGCGCGGCGGGTGGCCCTGGACCTTCCGCTGGTCCGCATTCCCGATCGTGGTCCGCAGAGGGAACATGCCTTGCCGTCTTCGGAGCGCGTCATCAGGGCCGAGCAGCTGACCATCCGCTACGGTACCTTCGCCGCGGTGCGGGAGGTCACGCTGGACATCCCCTCACACCGGGTGACGGCGATCATCGGCCCATCGGGTTGCGGGAAGAGCACCTTGCTGCGGGCGATGAACCGCATGAACGACTTCGTGCCCAGCGCGTCGGTGGCGGGCAAGCTGTTCTTTCGCGGCGAGGACATCTACCGGCCTGGCTTCGATCCCGTCGAGCTGCGCCGCCGCATCGGCATGGTCTTCCAGAAGCCCAATCCATTCCCCAAATCGATCGCCAAAAACGTCTCGTGGGGGGCCGCCATCAACGGATATCAGGGCAACCTGGACGATCTGGTGGAGCGGGCACTCCATCAGGCCGCCCTGTGGGACGAGGTCAAGGACAAGCTTGACGACAACGCGTACACGCTGTCCGGCGGCCAGCAGCAGCGCTTGTGCATCGCCCGGGCCATCGCCCTGCAGCCCGAAGTGCTGCTGATGGACGAACCCTGCTCGGCGCTGGACCCCATCGCCACGGCGCGGATCGAAGACCTCATCGACCAGTTGAAGGCCCAGTACACCGTCGTCCTGGTGACCCACAACATGCAGCAGGCCGCCCGCGTGTCCGACCGCACGGCGTTCATGTACATGGGCGAGCTGATCGAAGTCGACGACACGACGGTGATCTTCACCAAGCCCACGCAGAAGAAGACTCAGGACTACATCACGGGGCGTTTTGGATGATTGTGCGTGTCTAGCGTAGTGATCCATTCTGAGCGCCGCGGTGCGACCCTTTCAGGGTCGCGGCGTCTGTTGGGGCGATGTCCGGGGGCGGCGCTGCGCTTGCCCCCGGCTACTTCAGGGCAGGCCTTCAGCCTGCCGGGCCCCACGCCCCCGGTTACTTCAGGGCAGGCCTTCAGCCTGCCGGGCTGCCTGCCGCTAAGCACGTACTCAGCCGGCCGGCCCCCTCACGCGAAACACCTGATGATGTTGACGGTCATGGTCATAACGAACAGCGTCAGTCCGATGGCAAGAATCACACGGATGATCTTATGACCGCGCACTTCGTCGATCTTCTGGACGGTCTGCGGCGGCGGTCGCTGCGCATGGCCAGCCTGGTGCAGGACATCGTGCAGGAGGCGTGCGAAGCTCTGTTTCATGCCGACCACGACATGGCCCGTCGGGTTGTGGCCCGCGATCAGGATGTGGACAGCGAAGAGGTGCAGGTTGAGTCCGAGGTCATCCGCTTGCTGGCCCTCTATCAGCCCGTGGGCTCGGACTTACGGCTGCTGTGCACGGTGCTGAAGGTCAACAATGACTTGGAGCGGGTGGCGGACTGCGCGGTCAACGTGGCCGAGCGGGCCAAGCACGTGGACGTGCGCACCCTGGGCGGCCCGTATGAGGACCTCCGCCAGATGGGACCGATCGTCGAGCACATGTTCGCCAATGCGGTGAAGTCCTACGGGGCGCAAAGTGTGGACGACGCCCAGAAGGTGTTTCTGGAGGAGGAAGCGGTGGATGCACTGTATGGGCAGATCATCCGCCGGGTGGTGGCGGAGGCGTCCGCTCATCCGGACAAGATGGCTTCTTTCCTGGACATCCTTTCGGTGGCCAAGAACTTCGAGCGCATCGCCGACCACGCCACGAACATCGCCGAAGACGTGGTCTACGTCCGCACCGGCGAGATCGTGCGCCATCGACGGCCTTGAAGCTGTCAGCCGCGTCGGCGCCTACTTCTCGACAACGAGCTCGAAGAGTTCCCGCCCGACTTTCGGCGGTTCATTGGGAACGACGAACGAGTAGCGGTAGCGCTTGCCCTCGGCAACGACGGGGATGAAGTCGCAGACGTGTTTCCCCCCTTTCTTGAGATCGGCGCAGAGCACGAACTCGGGCACGCCCGCGGCCTTCTCGCCGAGCATCAGGGCGCTGGTCCCGATCTTTCGCAGGGGCACGTCCGGTCCGTTCTCCTCGCGTAGCTGGTAGTGATTGGGGACCCACTCGTTCCAGCGCTGAACACCCTTCTCGTTGACCTCCGGCGGGTCGTTGAGGACCACAAGCGGGGCCACGCCGATCTGCATCTCCAGCGTCGTCGGTGTGGGCGCTCCCCAAGCCACGGCAATCGGGCGCCCCTGATCGCGCATCGCCTCGCGACTCAAGAAGGCATTGGCGACGAAGGCGATGATTCCAAAGACGATAATGATCCCGAACACACCTTTCATCATTCATCCTTTCGAAATGGACGCCCTCATGGACTTTCACGAATACTTATGAACGAAGAGTGGGACCGGTTGCATCAGCATACCGTGCGTGATCAGCGCCGCAATCCATGGTTTTTTTGCCGATCGCAGACGCCTGCCGTAGGATCGGTAACAAGATGGTTCAAACAGTAAAAAGGGGTGGACTGGTCGGACTGACGGTCCTGGCGATCACTGCCCACGCGGTTCGCGCGCAACAGGCGCCGTCCGGCCATGGGCAGAACTGGGTCCCGCAACGGCCCGAGTTCATGGCGCTGGCAGAGGAGATCAAAGCCTCGGATGACCCCATTCACGGGCGGGCGCAGCTTGGGCGACTTCGCGCCCGACTCGCCGAGCCCAACGTGCTGCCGCCGGAGCAGGTCAAGCTGCTGGGCGACCTGACCATGGAACTGCTGCGCGTCGGCGAGCAGGCGGAGGCACTGTCCATGATCCTGCGGGCTTTTGAGCTGGTGCGGGGTCGGCCGGTGCTGGCGAAGATGTCGCCGTCGGTCGTTCCCGCAAAGAGCGCGATGCCGCCGGGGAACGCGGCCATGCTCATGGCCTCGATGTTGCCCCGGATGTGATCCGGCAGGCCGGTGGCAGGGGTTTCCCAGGTG
>SBAX01000138.1 GCA_005240095.1 Phycisphaera mikurensis | reverse complement strand
GTCCTTACTCCTGCCAGAAACCGGAAACCCTTGATCCGGCAGGAGTTATCGTTCGTCGATCTTCAAATTCTTGAGCCCACCTTGCGCTGTACTGCTATCAAGCACACTTCGACAGTAGTTCCACCGTTGGACGATGGACGGATTCCATTGAGTTGTTCCACGCGACTCGGGTCCTTGGATGGCTTGTCAAACTGTGTTTGTTGGAAGCCTGTGGTTTCACCTCCGAGCAACGCACGAAATTCCTAAACCGAAATGCTGAATTCAAATGGCTCGCGAGCGAAATCCGAAGCCGGCACGCCTGAGGCCTACCGCACGTTGAAGTATTTCGCCTGGCGGTGGTGGGTGATGAGGGCGGTGGTGGTCTGCTCGGGTTCGAGCTGGAATTCCTCGGATAAGGTCACGCCGATGCGCCCCGGTTCCAGCAGCGGCCAGAGCTTGAGCTGATCCTCCAGGCGCGGGCACGCCGGATAGCCGAAGCTGTAGCGCGACCCCTGATAGTGCTGCTTGAAGATCTCCTGCCTGTCGCGGGCGTCGCTTCCCGCAATGCCCCACTCCACGCGAATCTGCTTGTGGATGTACTCCGCCAGGGCCTCAGCCGTCTCCACACCCAGCCCGTGCAGGTACAGGTAGTCCTGATAGCGGTCCTGAGCGAACCACTCGCGGGCCACTTCGCTGACCCGCCGCCCCGCGGTCACCACACTGAACGCGGCCACATCGTAAATCCCGCTCGACGCGGGCTTGAAGAAGTCGCTGAGGCACCAGTACGGCGGCTTGCCCATCCGCGGGAACTCAAACACCGCAAGCTGCCGATCGCGATCATCGGGATCGTAGATGATCAGGCAGTCGCCGTCCGACTGCGCCGGCCAGAAGCCGTAGATGGCCTGAAGCTTCAGAATGTCCTCGCGCTCGCACTGCTCCAGCAGCCTGCGCAGGATCGGCCGCACCTCGTCGTGGATATAACGCTGGAACTCCTCCGGGCTTCGGCGGTTCTTGCGAAAACCCCACTGCACCTGAAAGAGCATGTTCTCATTGAGATAGGCCAGCGCCGCCCGCGGATCGATGCGCTCCACCACTCGCCGGCCCCAGAACGGCGGCTGCGGCACCGGCTCATCACGAGAGATGTTCGAGCGCGGCGGCACATAGCCGAAGCGCTGCGAGGCCTCCTCATGCAGGCTGACAGCGGTTGGAAGTTTTGGAGACTCACTCGGCTCTCCCGCGTCCGCGCGGGCTAAAGCCCGCGGCTCGCCGACGTCGGTTCCCCCTCTCCCCGGAAGAGAGAGGGCCGGGGTGAGGGTCGAAGGCTCGCCCGCGACAATCTGATCCATCAAGTGCAGCCCCGCGAAGGCATCTTTCGCGTAAAAGAGCGCCCCTTCGTACTCCGGGCGCAAGTCCTGCTCGACGTATTTTCGCGTCAGCGCCGCTCCGCCGAGGATCACCGGCGGATCGAGCCCGCGCTCGCGAAGCACCTGCAGGTTCTCGCGCATCACCACCGTGGACTTCACCAGCAAGCCCGACATGCCGATGGCATCGGCCTTGTGCTGCTCGTACGCCTCGATGATGCTGCTGATGGGCTGCTTGATCCCCAGGTTGTACACCGTGTAGCCGTTGTTGGTGAGGATGATGTCCACCAGGTTCTTGCCGATGTCGTGTACGTCGCCGCGCACGGTGGCCAGCACGATGGAGCCCTTGCCACCCGCCGTCGTCCGCTCCATGTGCGGCTCGAGGAAACGCACCGCGGCCTTCATCGTCTCCGCAGACTGCAAGACGAACGGTAGCTGCATCTGCCCCGCCCCGAACAGATCGCCCACCGTCTTCATGCCGTCGAGCAAGATGTCGTTGATGATGTCCAGGGGCCGGTGCGTGAGCATGGCCTCGTCGAGGTCCTCCTCCAGCCCCACCCGGTCGCCGTTGATGATCCGCAGCTTGAGCCGGTCCTCGACGCGCTTGGGCTTTTCTTTGGTCTTAACCTCCTCGGCCTCGACGCCCTCAAATGCCTTGAGCAGCTCGGTCAGCGGGTCGTACCCCTCCCGCCGCCGATCGTAGATCAAATCCTCCGCCAATCGCCTGTGCGTCTCGTCGATCTTGAACAGCGGCACGATGCCCGACACGTGCATGATCGCCGCATCCAGGCCGCGCTCGCGGGCGTGGTGCAGGAACACGCTGTTGAGCACCCGCCGCACAGGTGGCTTGACCCCGAAGCTGATGTTGCTCAGCCCCAGCAGCGTGTGCACGCCCGGGCACTCATCCTTGATGGCGCTCAAGGCCTCGAGGGTCTCCAGCCCCAAGCGCCGATCGTCTTCGTTGCCCGTGCAGATAGTGAAGGTCAGCGGATCGAAGATCAAATCGCCGGCCCGCAAGCCGTGGCGTCCCGTGGCCAGATCGAAAATCCGCCGGGCTACGGCGACCTTCCGCGCCGCGGTCTTGGCCATCCCCTGCTCGTCGATGGTCAGGGCGATCACCGCCGCCCCATGCCGCCGCGCCAGGCGGCAGACCTTATCCAATCGCTCTTCGCCGTCTTCGAGATTGATGGAGTTGATGACGCACTTGCCCCCGGCCAGCTTCAGCGCCGCCTCGATCACCCCCACTTCCGTGCTGTCGATGACCAGGGGCACGGTCACGTCGGTGACGAATCGGCGGATGACCTCGGTCATGTCCGCGACCTCATCCCGCCCCACGTAGGCCGTGCACACGTCCAGCAGGTGGCTGCCGTGTCGCACCTGCTCGCGGGCCATCTGCACCATGCCGTCCACGTCGCCCGCGGCAAGGAGTTCGCGGAACTTCTTCGAGCCGTTGGCGTTGGTCCGCTCGCCGATGGCCAGCACCGCCGCCTCCTGACGGAGCGGCACGGCCTGATAGAGGCTGGCTACCGACGGCTCAAGCCGTCCCCGGCGCCCCCCTCTCCCTGGCAGGCTGAGGGCGCCCGAGGAGGAAGCCCGAAGGGCTGGGGTGAGGGTCGAAGGCTCCGGGCTGCAAGTGCGGTTAGCGACCGCATCCACCACGGCCGCCAGATGCGCCGGCGTCGTCCCGCAGCACCCGCCGACGATGTTCACCCCATCCACCTCCACGAACTCCAGCAGCCACCGCGCCAGCTCCGCGGGGGTGAGGGCATAGTGCGGCTTGCCGCCCACGAGCTGCGGCAGCCCCGCGTTCGGTTTGACGATCAGCGGACGGTCGCAGTGTTTACTCAGGAAGCGGACGTTCTCGCTCATCTCCTGCGGGCCGGTGGCGCAGTTGAGCCCGAAAGCGACCACTTCCGGGTACGCCTCGATGGCCGTCAGCGCCGCCCCGATCTCCGTGCCCAGGAGCATCGTGCCCGTGGTCTCGATGGTCACCGTGCAGAGGATGGGCACACACCGCCCCTTCTCCCTCATGGCGTCGATGGCCCCCACGATGGCGGACTTGGCCTGAAGCAGGTCCTGGCAGGTCTCCACCTCCAGCGCGTCCACCCCGCCGTCGATGAGCCCGCGGGCCTGCTCGGTGTAGCTGTCGAGGATCTCGTCCCAGGTGGTCTGACCGAGTGTCGGCAGGCGGGTGCCCGGCCCCATGGAGCCGATCACGAACCGCGGGCGGTCCGGCCGGTCGAACTCCCGCACAACTTCGCGGGCGATCTGAGCGGCCTTGCGGTTGATTTCGTAGGTGCGCTCCGCGATTCCGAAATCGGAGAAGACGATCTTGTTGGCCCCGAAGGTGTTGGTCAGCACCGCATCGCAGCCCACGGAAAGGAACGCCCGGTGAATGTCCCGCACCACATCCGGGCGTGTGGCCGTCACGATGTCCACGCAGTTCTCGTGCCCCTCGTAGTCCGACAGCGGCAGCTCCCGCGCATGAATGCTCGTCCCCATCGCCCCATCCAGGACGAGGACCCGCCGCCGAACTTCTTCCAAGAATCTTGAATCGCTCATGGCTGTTCGCATGGAGGAACGGCAATTGGATCCCGAAACTCGATCGTGTCATTCGGGAAAGTTCTGTCTACGACGGTGTCCTCATTGATGGGTACTGTTACGACTTGCTCGCAGGATTCGCGCCTTGACACCGTGAAGACTGCTTCGTCGGGGTGCGTCGGTTCGGGAATCTCAAACGACCATCTCGGGAACAGTCCGATCAATCGACAGCCGCCCCAGCCGCCCTCGACGGCCTGAATGCTGAAGTCTCCATTTGCATCGGCCACCGCAGCGCCCGCGTCAGAACCCGGAGCAAAAGCGGCAATGGCCACCTCTTGTCCGTCGCGACGCAGCACAAGGCTGTAACCGTTGTCGCCCACGGGGGCTCCCGTCTCACCGTCGACGAACGTGCCGGACACCGTGAACCCATACACTCCATCCACGCACGCCGGGCACCCCGTCCCGAGAATCAATGTCGGCAAGCATATCGCACTGTGAATGATCACTCGCCTGCGAACCTCCTGTATGAAGCGTGATTCAGTCATTTGTGTGAGCACCGGCTTTAAGCCCTGTTCACGGGGCTTTCCCGCCAAAGGCGGGTTTTAGGCCAGCCCTTCGAGGGCTGGTCGGCCGCGCGCCGATTCCCTTCCTCCCCACCAGCCCGTTTCAACGGGCTTTGCCGCCCCGTGTTTTCGCGCCCGCCCGCTGCCCGCCGCGCGGGGCAAACAAACCCCGCTTTTCCGCTACGACAGTCTATCGGCGATGACCTGCCGCTTCTACGAAGCCGGGCGGTATAATCCAGCAGAACCGTTTCGGAGCACACCGTGCCTCGCCCGGCCTGTCGATTCCTCCACGTATGCCTAATCACCGGGCTCGCTCTTGCCGCAGCCGTTTCCGCAACTGCCGCGGGCTGCCAGTACGTCCGACCGTTTGGCGAGCACGAGGTTGTTTGCGGCCCGTTGTCATTGATCACCAGCCCTCCATCGATGAACCTGGAGCTTGACGCAAAAGGCGATTCGTGGCTCTACCTTGCCATGGAAAACGGGAAGGCCAAGGTTTCTCTGCTTTGGAGAAGAGGTACGCCCGTTGAGGAACGGGAATGGCGATATCAATTCCGCCGTTTCTATCTGCATTATCAATCCTATCCAGCTTTCTATCTAGGCCCGCAGAGCCGGTTTTCGAATTCTGAAAGATACCCCGCTTTTGGCTTTTTCACGGAACTCCCAGCTTGGATTCCGGCTCCATTCTTCGCCGCCTATCCCCTCGTCGTCTTCCTCCGCGGGCCACTTCGACGCCGTCGCCGCCGTGCACGCGGCGAATGCCCCCGCTGCGGCTACGACCTCACCGGCAACGTCTCCGGCGTGTGCCCGGAGTGCGGGACGAACCTCAAAAACGCAGAAACGCAGAAAAGCTAAAACGGGATAGCCCTTATTCGCACGGAGGTACGGGGATCGGATTTCGAAGCTGGATCTCGTCTGCCGGAAAGCTCATGTCTACCACTGTGCTTTCGTTGACTGGAATCAACATCACCTGCTGGCAATCGCCCCGAAAGACGGTGATCTCGATCTCGTCCGGGCGGGGGAGGTCGAGCGTCGGCATCGCCACGACTTCCCAAAGCGATTCCCATCGGCACCTCCCGCCAGCGTCCAGAACGTGAAATGCCTCAAAGGAGCCATCGTCGCCGGACAGAAGCGCGCCTACGTCTGAGCCAGGCGCAAACGCGGCCACCGAGTAGGTGTCGCCCTCTCGGCGCAACCGTGTTTCCAGGCGAACGCCTCCCAGCGGCTCGCCCGTTTCTGCATCCACCAGCGCGCCGGTGACCCAGAAGCCCGCCCACCAATCTACGCACAACCACCGACCACACCCTGCACACGCGAGAAGCGAGGAAACGGCCAAGCAGGAAGGGACGCAAGTTCCTACGACTCGCATCAGGGCTATCCCCCTCCAGCCCGTCGGCTGGCGAACGGAGCCGAGCTTGTCCAGGTCGGCTATTCGACGGATCATACTCGGAAACGATTCGTCAGTGAAAGCCTGCCTGGCGTAGGAACGGGCATGATTCGGCGGCTGCTTATCTTCCTTGGTGTTGCGACGATCGCGGTCGGCGGCCTGTCCCTGCTCAGCCATGTGTGGCAGTTCGGCTACGTCGGCTCCTGGGCATCCGTCGGCCTGCGGCAAAGCAAACTATGGTACGTCTGGCGGACCAGCCCCATCACCGACGGCGAGGGCTTCTACGTCGCCGACGCCTCTGGTCTCAACCGCGCTATGTACAACATCAACACGGGGGCGCGCTTCCGGGACAAACGAGCCGGCCCGCTGGTGATCGGCATGCTCGCCGCCGTCGCCTACGCCCTCGCCCTGCCGCCGATCCTGCGCCGCTGGACGCGCCCCGCGCCCCGCTGGCTGCTCACCACGCTCGTGGCCACATGCGCCCTGATCACCGGGCTGTGGATCACCAGTCACATCGTGACGATCGCTTACTTCGGGCCCCGCGCCCACCTGCGCCTTCGGGACGGAACCGTCTCCGCCACCCTTGGGGAACTGGGCATCGGCGGACCCGGCTGGCCGCAGGGCTGGGTCGTACATCGCTGGGGTGTATCCTTCATCAACTCCCCGGACTACTTCTCCTGGCGCGGCGGAAGGATCATGGCCAACGTGCCGTTAGGCGCACTCCTCGTCCTGCTGCTCGTCCCCACCATCGTGCTCGTCCATCGCGCCCGCCAACCCGGCCCTCATCACTGCCGGCGCTGTTCCTACGACCTCACCGGCAACATCTCCGGCATCTGCCCCGAATGCGGAACGGCGATTGCGGACAATACTGCGAGTGAGCACGCCCCATGTCCCTAGAAAAAGTCATGCGGGGGATCCTCCTTCTTGGCGGTCGGATCGCGGTGGGCACGGCCGTTGTTGCCGGTTTCTCGGCGGACATGATGTTTGGGCCGTACGCCACGCCATATGTGTGGCTTGTCCTGCTTTGCTTCGCGCTGGTCGTTGTCTTGGCCCGGGACCTTCGCAGGGCCCGCTTCACTGGGCTGGTCAGGCGCTGGTGTACTTGCCTGATGGCGATAGTCGGCGTTCTGTGGCTCGTGACTCTTGCTACGTACTTTTTCATCCCGATTGGACCACGCAACGCCATTGCTTTCGCTGGTGGAGGAGCGCACTGGCACTGGAGTGAAGGACTCATTCCCAAGCCATTTGAGTTTCGTTGCGGGTTCTGGGAACGCGGGATGCCGCTGGCCAATTTCGGCAGCAGCACGTCCTTTTGGCCTAAAGCGCGCCAGGGACACCACTCAGTACCCTTTTGGCCCTTGCTCTTCGTGCTCGCCGTGCCGACGGCAGCCTTGTGGGTCGCCCGTCCCAAGCCGCTTCCCCCAGGACTCTGCGCAAAATGCTCCTACGACCTCACCGGCAACGTCTCCGGGGTATGCCCCGAATGCGGGACGGCCGTGCCACCCTCTGGCCCATAACCACAATGCGGGCGGCCCGGTGAACTACCGCGGTTGCCTGGGCTCAAGGCCAACTCGCGTCTCGCCGACAACCAGGCGCGCCGTCTTGCAGTGCGCGGGCGCCGCGCATGCATCATCTTAAGGCCAGCAGATCATGGTGAGGCTGCCGCGCTCGTGCGCGAGCGTCGGCCGAAGAACCTGGAGAAGATCATGACATCTCGCCCCATCCTGACACGCCGAGCGAAGGGTATCCTTGCTTTCGCCCTGCTGCTCCTGCTGGTGATCGCATCCAAAGAGTTCCTGACTTTGCCGAAGACCAGCCCGGCGGCCACGACCGGCTCGGCCGAGCGCCCCGGCACCTTTCCCGTAGGCTCTTTCGGGCGCCCCACCGCCCGGCACGAGCACCACGAAGGAATGACCGACGGCGGACCGCCGCCCTGGCTGCCTCCCCAGGAAAAGCCGGGCGTCGTCCAGATCGCCATCGCCCTTCGCGGCCAAGATGCCGAGCACCTGACGCATTGGCTTGAGTCTCGCCAACCCACGTTTGTGCGGGACATGCTCCGCGAACGGATGACTGCCGAGCTGCGGCAGCGCAGGTCCCGCTTGGGCACCGAGCGCCTGACCCCTGCCCAGACCTTCGACACGATCCACCGTGTGGCGTCGGGCGCCGCCACGGCCGCCGGAGACCTCACCAACGTGCGCCGCGACCTCAAGCGACATGACTACTGTCCGGAGCATCCGGATCATGCGACCATCGGCATCTTCCTGCTGGGTGAGGTCCCTCACGAAAGGCTGTTCGCCGCGGCCCAAGAAGCGCTCGACACACTCCCCCACGGGCCGCTGGTGGACAAGGCTCGCTTTGCCGAGGTCGTTCGCGAGGCCATCGACGGATTGAGCGTGGAGTACCTGGCATCGCCCGACCGCTACATGGCGAGAACCTACCGCGGCAACCCTCTCGGCCAGGGCCTGGACTGGCCAGAACCGGCAGAGGTGAGCGCCGAACCGGAGGTAAAACGAATCTCCACCGCGATACCCTTCTCCCCATGGGTAAATATGTCCCTCCTCCTCGATGATGACCGCCTGATCGTCGGCACAAAGGACACCATTCAGTTCTGGCGATCGTGCGAAGACAACGCGTTCCCGGAAATGGTGCTCCCGGTCAACGGTTTTTGCATACCCAGCGCCATGGTCCTGAAGGCCGATCGTCTTTTCGTCGGCGCGGCGTGTGGCAAGGAACGTGCCGTGCATGTCTATCGTCGTCAGGGCGGGACCTTCGTGGAGGAGACGCGGATCGTCCCGATGGATGCCCCGCAGGGCAGTGCGTTCGGCGGCGCGCTGGCCTCCGACGGCACGCGGCTGATTGTCAGCGGCAGTACGGGGTCGCCCGAACAGAAGGAAACTGCCGGCGTAGTCCGCGTCTATCGCCGGGACGGCGCGGAATGGACCCTGGAGACGACCCTGACCGGCTCCCTCGAAGATGTTGGCTTCGGCTCGGCCCTGGCGTTCGACGGCGAAACGCTCATGGTCGCCGCGCCCGAGTACGACGGACGAGGATCTCGCGGGCCGATGAACGGCTCAGGAAGAATCCGAGTCTATCGCTGCCGCGACGGCCGCTGGACGGAAGGCAAGCCCCTTGTGGCCCACGACGCCAGCCAGGGGAACCAGTTCGGCACGACCCTGGCGCTCCATGGAGATACCCTGGCCGTGGGTGTCCCCAGAGACTTCACCGCCCGGTCGAGCGGAGGATCGGTCTATGTCTTCCAACGTGATGGCGACGAGTGGGTCCTCCACGACAAACTCACCGCCCCGGACATCCGCAGCGAGCAGGAATTCGGTCGCCGCGTGGTGCTTTCGGGCCACAGGCTGCTCGTCGGCGCCGAAGACAATCGCGATGGCACGATCTACGAATTCCTTCGGATCGGCGGGTACTGGGAG
>SBAX01000438.1 GCA_005240095.1 Phycisphaera mikurensis | reverse complement strand
TGTCCTTACTCCTGCCAGAAACCGGAAACCCTTGATCCGGCAGGAGTTATCGTTCGTCGATCTTCAAATTCTTGAGCCCACCTTGCGCTGTACTGATAGTAGCGATACTCATGCGGAGGACGCACCCTGGTCAATGGCCATCCAGCAGACGAGGTGAACATCGTCAAGAGTGGCCGGCGGGAGCGGGACCGGAGGTTGAAATGGTTCAAGGCCGATGCGCTCGACTTCCTGAATAATCGCTCGTGACTTTGCTGCATGGCTCGGATGCCCAGCATCGAAAACCGCCCGGAGCATGTTCTCCTCGCGTTTCGAGCATGGGGCTTCAATGGCGTCGAGGCAGCGCTCGACGCGAGCTTGCTCGGTGTCAGCGGGGGAATGATCCCGAAGGAACTGTGCGAGCGAGCGATTGAACTTGGATACGCGCGGCTGAAGGTTCGCCGGATCGGTTTCGTAGGTCCAGGAATCAAAAATGTCCTGCCGGGCGCGACGCCACGCGCTATAGGCTGTCTGCTTCAGATCAAGGGGCATTACCCTGGGCGTACCCTCGCGACACTCGATCAAGCGTAGACACGTTCCGAGTTCGCCGACGATGACTTGGTCAGGGTCGCCGGCGGTTGGAATGAACCTGAGGTAAACGCGGTCGCCGACGACGGCGCAGAAGAAGTGCCCCCGTCGCTTGCCCTTTGCCAAACCGGAACCCGCTTTCCAGGGAAGGTCCGTGATGTCGCTGCCGTACTTCGCCAACGCTTTACGAAGTTCCTGTCGGTATTCCTCACCGCTTTGGGCGGCGGACGCCGTTCCCCCCGCCTCGTAGATGCTGGCGTCGCCGTGCTGGAGCTTCTCGATTTCCTCGCGTGTTTCGGTAAACGACTGTTGTCCCTCGGCGCCACGCTCGATGGGCGTAACTTCGACGCCGACGGACGCTGCGGCCTGGGCGAGTTTGCGTCGTACGCGCTGTTCAAGGTTCAGCAAGGCGTCGAGTTGCTTGTCCGGGAAGAACGTTCGCAGGGAAACGCGGTCGTGCTTGCTTCCGATGCGGTCAATCCGGCCGTGTCGCTGTACGAGTCGCATCGGGTTCCAGGGCAAATCGTAGTTGATGATGTTGCGACACTGCTGGAGGTTCATGCCCTCGGCAAGTACGTCGGTGCAAAGCATGAGGTGGTACTTGTCGTCACGTCGGCCGGGAGGGGCGTCAGAGGATTCGGGGGCAAAACCGTAGATGGCGGCTTCGCGGGTGACGCCGCGGCGGGATTCGTTGCCAGCGACGGATGCCATGCAGCCTCGGTAGCAAGCGAGCCGCTTATCCTTTTCGATGGCACGGTCGAGAAACTCCTCGATCCAATCAATCGTGTCCTCATAGAACGAGAAGACAAGCACCTTTTGCTTGCGGCGACGATCTTCCTCGTCGATGCCTTCCTTGGCGGCCTCTTGGGCGATTTTGGCGAGCTCGGCAACGAGGGCGGCCAGTTTGGGGTCATCGTCGGGCTTGACCCGGAGAGCTTTATCTCGAAAACCGGCGAGCAGCTCGCGGTCGGCGACAACATCGGCGCGAAGGGCGGCGACGTTGTAATTGTCCGCAGGTTCGGTGTGGCCGCTATTGGCGATGAGTTCGTCGATCGTGTCTTCGTCGTCGGCCGCGGAAAGCTCGTGTAACAGTTCCTTCCGGATTACCACGCCTTGGTCCAGTGCGCGAATGAAAAGGTCGTGCTCATCGACCATTTTTGCGGTTGTTCGTGCGAAAGCGTGAACCGATGACTCGAAGCGTTTGAGCAAACCGGAACGAAGTAGGCCGACGATGGCCGGGTCGCCGCGGTCGGGCGGCTGGTCGGGTGGATAGTTCTCGGGCTTGTAGCGTGCCAGCGTAAGCAGTGGGTGGCCGTGGGGCGGCATTAAGGCATTCTCAAGCTCTTGCAAGAAGCCGGGAAGCACGGTGTCGAGGTCATACTTGATCGAAGAGGCAATCGGCTTCGGGAATCGAATCGGCACTTGGGTACCGTCGGGTAGCTTGATCAGGTCGTTCTCGTAATGTCTCTTGATGAACTGTCGTGTTCGCTTGACGGTGGTGGCGTCGATGATCGGGTATAGCATGTCGGGGTTCAGGTTGAACGGATCGACGCGCATGGCGTCCTCAAAGCGCTCGCGGATGGATAAGACTCCACGGTCGGCGAGGATCGCATCCTGCTTCACGAAGTAGCGTACCAAGTGATACAGATCCCAAAGCGAGTTGTTCACCGGCGTCGCTGACAGCAGGACCAGATCGCGGCGTTGGCCCATGAGGAGTTGTCGAAGAATGGCGGCGCGGGCTGGGGCGTCCGGGTTGCGGTAGTTGTGGGCCTCGTCGATGAGGACGACAGCGTATTCGTCGCTTCGGCTTTGGAGATGCGTCTGATCGCCTCCAAGCTGGCGGTCGCGTGCCAGTTGCTCGTAGGAAATGCACTCGACGAAGAGTTGATACTCGGTTGTGAAGCGCTTCCAAGTGCTGTCGCGAAGTGCCGCCGGGCAGATCAAAAGAACGCGCTGCCGGCGTTCGCGGTAGAGCCGGATGATCTCGCCGGCGATGAACGTCTTTCCCAAGCCGACACCGTCGGCGACGAGAACACCGCCATATTTGCGAAGGATTCGCATGGCGCGCCAAACGCCATGCTTTTGGAACGTTGTAACGGGGATGTCGCCCGGTCCTTCATCTTCGGCGGCTTCCTGCTCAAGCTCGTCGCCGTAAAGGTGGTAGAGCACCTTGAGATAGATGAGGTACGGATCGTACTCGGCCATAAGGCGATCGAAGATGGCTGCGAGGTCGAACGGTTGGGCCTTTTCCCACAGTTCATCGAACCAGGTTTCGACTTTGCCGACGACCGGGTCTTCGTAATGTCCGAGGTTCAATTCGAGATTGCGGCGAAGCCCGCCGTAGGTGAAGTTGGAGGATCCGACGAGCAACCCGCCTCCCACAACGCGAAATACGAATGCCTTGGCGTGAAGAAAATGTTGCTCGAAGCGGCGTACCTCGATGCGGCCCGAGTGCAGGTGGTCGAGGAGCCGGCGAAGTGCGGCGTCGGTGCTCTCGTCGAACGGGAGTAAGTCGGCGCTGCGCCGCAGGCCTTGGTCGAGGTTAGCGAGGGCGGTGGCGACCTGTTTGCGTGTGAATGCGGGCTCATCCGGGTCTCCGGGCCTGCGCTGGGGCATGACCGCCTCGGGGGTTGGCTCGGCCCCAAGGAGCAAGCGCACGTGAGCGAGGGTTTCGAGTTCGTCGGCGATGAGGTTGTAGCCGGGGAGGTTGAAGAATGCCGCCGCGATGCATACTTCCCAGGGGAGGGCGGATTCCTGGCGGAGCGCTCGAAGATGCTGGCAGATCGCGTGATCGAGAGTATTCCCATCGCGGTTGTCGACAAATAGAGGACGGGTAGCCGAAAGGGCGGGATGGTCGGTATTGATAGGGTTGTCACGTTGGCGTCGGTTCATTCTACGCTCTCCGCTTCTTCCATTCACGATAGTATTTCAGGGTCGCGTTGAGGTGCCGATCATGGTCGCCGAGTGTGGGGTGATCGGCAACCGTTCCGGGGCCCCAGCCTTCGTGGAAGGTCTCGAAGATGTGAATCAGATGCCTTTCTTCAAGGCCGTAAAGTTGGGCGGCCACGGCATCAAGTTCGTTGATGTGGTCATCCTTCTCGTCGTCGGGAAGTTTACCGTAATCCACGCCCACGGCTTCCGCCCACTTGGCGTAGCGCTTGTCGCGTCCGGCCAGTCGCCCAGCGAGAGCAACGGCCCGTTGCCACAATGGATCGGTGTTCGGAGGCCGCGGTACAGGGAAGGGATTGAACACATAAAAGTTGAGATGTGTCTCGACGAAGCGACGCGCGTACCAATCGAGCGCGATGGAGGACAGCATGGCGAGCAAATAAGCTTGGTCCCGCTCATCCCCGCGGGGCCAAAGTAGATATGGTGCTTGGTTTGCAATGAACACCTTGGGCGGCACGAGGGCGACGCGGACGGTTCGTGAATCGGTGGCGCGCGATACGTCCCGAAACGCGATTCGTGGTGCGTGACAAGGAAGCGATTCAGGTTTGACGAATACGCGTGGTTCGAATTCACTGAATGCGGATTTGCTGAGGTGGGTTCCGCGTAGGGTCTTTTCGTGAAGGTGCTGAATGACGATATTGGGATCGGCCCAGGCGTAGTAGCTTCCCGTATCAGGCTCCCAGATGTCGAAGGACTCGCCCTTATAAATGGGCCAAAAGCCCTTAGGGCATTCAGGCGAATTGAAGTCCATGAGCGGTTTACCCCAGGTTGCGTTAAGGTCGCCTTGGATCGGCCTGGCGCGCCACGTGCGACGGTCATTGAGGTCGAGTCTCGGGGCCCTGCGAAGCTGGGCGAAGACTTCAAGGGACTCCTCGGTTGGTAGCAGTGGCAACGACGCAGTATCGTTCCAATGTTCGACATCCGCGCCGGAGAACTTCGCTGGTGCGCGGTGCACACCGTCGAGGAACCTTTTTAGGCTGGCGAACGGGCCGCGGAGCCTAAGATTCGAGCCCACCGGCTGGCGGCGTTGGATCGCAACGAGGCCGATGGAGTATTGCGGGTGCACTTCCGGGAAGACCCATTGGCGGTTGTTCACGAGCATGGTTAGGTCGAGCGGGCTCGCGCGTCGGAATACGGCCACGCGAAACTCGGTCGATCCCTTTGCGGTCCAAGCGGACCGGGGCAGAACCACGCCGACGGAACCTGCATCTAGCGAAATGAGGTTCCAAAAACGCCAGCAGAATGCTTTGTACAAGTCGGGGTGTCCTGTCTGCATTCCGGGATAGGGACCGGTCATCAACACGGATCGCAGCTTCTCTGCGCGGTTCTGCTCGCTTTGATACATGTCCTCCAGGTCGGATCGCTCTTCGCGAAACCGGGGTAGAATCCGTTCTTGCTCGCGCTGGGCAAGGCCGCGGAAGCCAGGCATGAACCGACCCCAAAACTCATTCACGTCGCACATGACCTCTTCCCATGGCGGGTTGCCGAGGATCACGTCGAAGCCGGGTCGCGGGCGGAGAAACACCTCGGGGAACGCGACGGGAAAGTGAAGTGGCGAAAGGTCGGCGAGCGTTTTCAAGGCGGCCTTGTGTTCGCGTGAATCGACGATGTTGAGTTTCACCTGGTCCCATTTGGCGAGGTCGATGGGGAGTCGTGTGTTGGTCATGCGGCTCGCCGCGACGATGTCACAAAGGGCCTTGGCCGGCGTGCAGGCTTCTTCGGCCTCGCGCATGGCCTTTCGAGCGCGAGTGATCTCCGCGGCTGTTGCGTCAGCAATGCGGGCCATGCGTTCGAGAGGCTGCAACGCTTCGCCGACAAGCATGTTCGCGTCAATTCGGAACATTACCTGCTGATGCGGGTTGTCGGGGTCGGTGTTGTCCTCGTTGATCTTGTCTTCGATCTCTTTAATCGTGCCGATTCCGACGAGCGAGTTGCCGACTACGAGATTGTGATCAAGCAGCGAAAGCGGTAGGCCGGGGACGAAAGTGTGGATCCAGATCGAAAGGCGGGCAAGGTTGACGGATACGGGGTTGATGTCCACGCCGTAGATGCATCGCCTGGCGATGAGGCGGCGAAGAAGCTGTGTGTCCTCGATCTCAACCTGGTCAGCCAGCGTACCGAGTGCTTCCTGGGCAGATTTGCGAAGGTTGGCGAGTTCGGTACGAACGCCGGCGAGCAGTCGCTTCGATAAATACTGAGTGAGTGCGCGTTCAATACGATCGACTGCTGCCACGAGAAAGTGGCCGGAGCCCATCGCAATGTCGGCCACACGGAAGTCGAAGAACGCCTCGCCGGCTTGGTCGTCGTCGAGCTTATCGAGTCGAGCCAAGTGGTCGGCGAGCGCCGGCTCAAGAGCGTGGTCCAGCAAGTGCTCGACGGCGAAGGACTTCGTAAAGTACGAGCCGGTGGCTTTGCGAGCGCCGGAGCGGTTGTGCAAGTAGATTCGCTGCTTTTTGACGAGCGGTTCTTCGCCGGCGCGGCATGGCCGGTAGTAGCCTTCCTTATCGACGGTGAGATCGGTCTCGGCGATGGAGAGTTCGCTTTCGAGGAGGCCCTCGTACACGGTTCCAAACTCGCGAACACCGAGGCTGCGAAAATCGACCGGCCCCCAGCCTTCGGGCGTCTCGATGAGAAGCAGGCCCTTGAGCACTTCGCCAAACGTCCGGTTCGGAAGCGTTACGTCATCGATCAACGCGCCGACACGGGACACGTCGGGATCGGTGGTGAACAGGCCGCCGTCATACTCCGGGACGCCCCATTCACGGTTGCCCTTCTCCACGGAGCGGAATAGGCGCTTGACTTCCTCCCACAGGGAATCGCCTTCGTCGAAAGGAGTGTCGCTGCGAACCAGTTCGAGAAGCTCGGTGGCTTTGGTTTTAAGCGAGCGAGCGCGGTAGAGACCGTTCCAGCGATAAGGGAGTAAGTCCTTGTCCTCGGCGTACGCGATGAAGAGCATCCGAAACAGAACCGTCATGGCCATCTCGTAGGTTCCAGCGAGGTCGGTTGCGGTTGGTTTTCTCAAGCCGCGTGCTGCGGCGAGACCTTCGGCGAGTCGCGGAACAACCTCGCCGTAGATGCGCTCGCGAAGTCGTTCAGCAAGATCGCCGGCGAAGCGCTTGGATTCGTCGATGATGCGGTCGAGCGTTCCACCGTCGATGAGTGCTTCGGCGGAGAAAAGGAGCCATAGGTACGCGGCGTCGGAATCGCGTAGCAAGCCTGTGTGTGCTTCGACATAGGTTTCCGTTCGCCCGCGGCGGCCCACACCGACGCCGACCTTCACCGGGTAGAGCCGGAGCTTGGAACCCTGCGACACGACGACGTATGGGAGGTTCTCACGATCAGCGACGGCGAGGGCGTAGGACACCGGCGAGAGACCGCCGAAGCGATCCGCCTGTAACTCAGGTGCTTCCGCTTGGCTGAGGAGTACGGCGACGGCGATCTTTTTGCCGTTTACGCCTGCTCGAAGGACCGACGTGACCTGGTCAACCTTCTCGATGTGGAAACCAAGGCTGCGAAGCAGCGTGTCGCCGCGATTCGCGAGGATCGCCTTGGCCTTCTGATTCGCGTCGGCCCAAGCTCGCCGCCACTGCTCCGATAGCCGAAGGCCTCGGGCGAGTTCGTGCGTTGCGAGGAATCCTTCGTTGCGAATGCCGGGAAGGTTCGACTCAACGGACGGGAGAGCGTCGCGAAGGCAACGAAGTGCGGCGTGGCGGTCGGGCTGTTCGAGGGCTTCTCGACAGATCCGTTCGGCCTGGCCGATGTCGACGTTGGGATACGCGGGTGGGTCATCACCCGCCGGCCCGCAAACCGTGGCCTTCCTGTTGTGAAGGACGACAAGCATGAGCGGAGCCGCCCGCCCAGCGTTGCGAGCTTTCCAAGCGGAACGGACGGTCGGAAGTTTCGGCTCGGTCGTGGCGGTTGTGACGAGCACTTCGAGCGCGGACGGCCCGTTCCCGATGGCGAGGCCGAGGGAGGGGTACGGAAAGTTTTCTGGAAGCTTGACCGGTCGTAGCCCGAGATCAGGAAGGATCGTGCTGATGGTGGCGGTGTTGTTTCTCACAGCGGTCGATCCTCTTGCGGCCGGTCAACTTCGTCAGTCGTTTGAAGGGGCAGGGCAGAGCCGGCCACGTCCACCTCGCGGCGGTCGCCGTGCTCGTCGTACCTGCCTACCCACACAGACGCGGTCTTCAGTGTCGAGAACAGGTGCCGACTGTCCGGTCCACTGAGCAAGTCTGCGACGGACCGCATAGACAAGACTTTTTCGCTGAAAAGAATCACGGGATTGGGTTCTCCGATTGGCCTTGCTGGTGGTTTTGTAGTGAGGGTGGGGACGTTTCCGTTCCATGTGTGGGAGACGCCGTGAGCGAGTAGACGCCTATGATGACGAAGAGGATGGCGAACAGGGCGGGGATGAACGGTTCGATGTGGGTGAGTGGTCTGTATGCTTTGCCGCGGCCACGCTGTGCGAGGTGCCATTCGTATGCGAAGAGGCTGACCGGAAGCTGTTGTTCGAGTTCGTGGATGACAGCGAACTTCGCTGTGTTCAAATCGCGGTATGAGCGGATGAGGACGAACCAGGTGACACAAACGAGGACGCCTGCAACGGCGAGGGCAACATGCAAAAGATGGGCGTTGACAAGAGACGCCGAGAGGGCGAAGAGCGTGACGAGCGTAGTGCTGACTGTAAGGAGGTAGTTGTTGGCCGATGTGCGACGATCGCTTATCTGGCTTGCCGAGTCCACGTAGAGCTTGTATTGCTCAAGCAGGTGTTCGCGGTAGCCTTCGCCGTATTGTTCGGCGGAGACGGTGAGAAGGGCTGGGGTTTCCTTCGGTTCAGTCATTGTGTCAGCGTGCCCCGCCGATGAGCTTCTTGAGGTTGTCCCAGGTCCAATCGTACATCTTGTCGTTCGATTTCGCCGTAGTCGGTTTCATGCACGGCTTCTCGCTACGGCCCCGGAGGAGGAAATACGGCTTTCGTTCCTCTTGCGTGATCGAGAGCTCGGCGGCAACGCCAGCAGCGGTGTGCGTGTGTTGGCCGCAAAGGACGATTACTTGGTCGACCTGTCGGATACGACGGCGAACCTTCTCTTTCCAATCACCGGTCATCGGTTCTTTGACCGACCAGTCGGATAGGTCAAAAGGAGATTCGGGATGCTTGGCTTGGCCAACGAGTAGGTTTCTCAGGTCCTCATCGTGGTCGAAGTCGAAGCTTGTGAAGACGCGTGCTTTTGCCATGTGCTGGGTCCTTTCAGATTGAAATCCTCTCTACGATGTTCGTCGCGACTTTCTTGTCACGCTTGTCGTAGAGCCGCGTGGTTCTGGGCTCGTCCCTACCACTTCGCATCGTACTCTTCCTGAATATGCCGGTCGGTAAGGTTCAAGTAAATCTCGGTCGTCGAAAGCCTATCATGGCCGAGGATTTTCTTCACGGCGGCGAGGCTGAGGCCCTTTTGGAGGGCGAGCGTCGCGAACGTGTGGCGGAGCACGTGCGGTGTCACCTCTTGGCTGATTTTCGCACGGTTGGCGATTCGCTTCACGACCTTTTGAACCTGCCTCGGGCCGACCGGGAAGCGGTCGTGGATGGCGAAGTACGGCTCAAGGATGGCCTGGACCCGGCGGGAGAACGGCACGACGCGGATCTTGGACTTCTTGCCGTACGGGCCGCCTTTGCCCTTGATGCGAATCTGCTTTTGCTGCCATTGAACGTTTTGCGGCGTGAGGCTGCAAAGCTCCGACACGCGAAGCCCGGTGTCGAGGAGCGTCCAAATGATGAGCTTCTCCTCCGGAGTCTTGCAGGCGTTGGCGAGCTCGTCGGCTTCTTCGGCCCGTAGCGGCTCGCGGACGTATTGGTAGGGCACGTTTTTTTTGGCCTCGCTGGCTGTTCGCACTTATTCTAGGATGGCGAACGGAGTTCGCTTTCCGTGGGAAACGATAGCAAAAACCGCGGAAACGCGAAAGCCTTGTCGTTACGGGTGAATCTCGATGCGGCGAGGCCTCGGACCGCTCCGGGCCGCCGGCGGGAAAGTTCGCACTTTCAGGTGGAAGGCGAACATGTGGCGGGCTCAATCCGGAGGGCAGCGAAAGTCTGCAAACACGGGGAGCTGGATTTCCCTGCGGTGGTTCCCACCCGGAAGAACGATTTCGAAGCGGGGGTCGTCGTTTTGTTGGCCTGACCAACCGGCATAGAAAACAGGAATCCACTTGCGTTCGGCAAGCCGAACCTCAAGTCGGTCGCCGACTTTCAGGTGCGCGTAGCCGAAGGCCAAGCACGGATTACCATCTGAATCGGCTCTAAAGGTGAGGCATAGCATGGCCCAAGTCTGACACGATTCAACGTGGAAAGGGAAGGGGGCGAACCGCGGGGCCCGTCAATCGGTAGGCCAACGAAAGTCGGCGAACGCGGGGAGTGGAGTTCTCGGCGGTGGCGCCCTGGACTCGGAAGGACGAGTTCGAATCGAGGGTCGTCGTTCTGGCGACCGGACCAGTCGGCGAGATACACGGCAACCCATTTTCGTTCGGCAAGTCGAGCCTCAAGTCGAGCACCCGGCCTAGCGGGATGCCGTCGAGCATGGGGCAAGGGCGACTGTCATGCCTCAACTTTGCCACATTTCGAGGCAGAAGGCGAACGCTGGGCCGGCTGCCTATGCAGCTAACCTGATCAGGGAACGGTGTAGTGGACCCAGATGTTCCAGGCCTCGATATCGCCAACGTCGACATCGTCGTAATCGGCGGCGACGAGGTACCACGTGCCGTTGGGGGATAATCCGTTCCAGGTTGCAAGATCGGTTTCAAACTCGTATATGTTGTCGCCACTACCTCCCTCTCTCTGCCAAACGTAGTGGTCGTACCAACTTCCGCTGCGTTGAGTAGTTACCCAAACCTCAAGGTCGCCCCTGTACGTGTGGTCTATCCAGTATTCAACGTCGATGCGGGTGATGCGAGCGTTGCTCGGGGCGCCAGATAACTGAATTGGCCAGTTGGCGCGGCAATCAAAGCCGCAACCGTCGGGGATCGGGACGCTTCCGAAAGAGACGGATTCGTGAAGGACGTATTCGGTTTGTTGAACCTCGACCGCGGTTCCCCACGCCCAGGAGTCGGTCTTGGTCCAGTTGATGACGGTGGTCTGGGTCTCGAAGGACCGCTTGTACGTGCCGGTGACGGTG
>SBAX01000312.1 GCA_005240095.1 Phycisphaera mikurensis | reverse complement strand
TCCTTACTCCTGCCAGAAACCGGAAACCCTTGATCCGGCAGGAGTTATCGTTCGTCGATCTTCAAATTCTTGAGCCCACCTTGCGCTGTACTGCTAGGCACTGGGTGCCCCCAATTCTGTTCGCGAAGGTGGCCCATCTTTTGCGCTAGCAAAGGGTGGGGGGCTCGATGATCGACTGCCGACAGCCCTTCGGTTGCCGGAGCGGCATCCACATTCGATCATCGCGACCCCACCCATCGCGTTGCGATGGATGGGCCACCCCCGCCGTCTAGGCCCGCGCCGGTGTCACTCTGGGGCGTCTGGTCCAACCCTGCCGACGCCAAAGATTGCGTAGAAACCCCGCGAATCCGGGTTCGAGGGCGTCCTGGGGTTTTTCGCTTGGCTGCGGCTTGCCTTTTGCTAGAATGTGTGGCACTAAGGGGGGCTCGCTAATCCATTGAATCCGTTCTGGCACTGGAGGCCGGGGCGCTCAAGGCGTTGGCGTTGAGTCTGCCAGGTTGGGTATCCCGCACGGAAAGGAGCAACACCGGTGAAGCGCCCATTCCACGCTAGAGCTGGACGGCACCGGGTCATCGCCCTGTCCATGGTGTGTACGGTTGCGGGCAGCGCCCTTGCGTCCACGCCGACGGCGCAAATCCGCCTGATCCCGGTAGTCACCCACCCCGGAGGCCCCTACGACACGGGCGGCTACTACACGAGTAGCAACATCTCCGGACGGCGACTCACCGTGGGACGGGGCGGCGGCCGGACCTACTGGAACGTGCAGATCATTGGATGGGGCCCCAAGAACGCCCTGCAATCGTGGGTGGGGACGATCGATCAATCCACGCTGCTCGGGATCACCGCCGATTGCGGAGGCGGGCCCGGTTCCTGCCCGGAGGTTGGCGATCTCCTGCTGTCCGCGCAGCCGTGCTCCAACAACACGGCCTGCGTGAACGCGTTTGGCGAGGCTGGGGCGGTGTGTGCCGGCTCCACCTGCGACGCCGGATTCGTCAACAAGAACCGAGGCGACTGGACGCACGCCCTCATCAGCAACGGCCAGGGCGGCTTCGATGAGGACGTAGACGGGCCGTATTTCTGGGCGAACTCGCCCACCGGGGAGCTGGTTCTCGACTGGGGATTCAACCGCTACGGAGGCACGCTGGTGATCGACGTGCCCCCCAACGCCCGCGGCCTCTACACCATCCGCTGGGCGCCCGACACCTACTTCGTGGACGGGGCCACGTATTCCTTCGCCGCGACGCTGCCCGGCGAGCTGGAAATCGTCTGTCTGTGCGACCCGGATGCGAACAACGACGGATCGGTCAACAGTCTAGACGAAAACGCCGTCGTCGACTGCATCCGAGGCGACTGTAGCGGCTGCGCCGCAACCGACTGCGATGCCGACTGCGATGGCGACGTCGATTTCGTCGATCTGGGAGTCACCCGCTGCGAGATACTCGGCGGCAGTGACTGCTGCAATGCACCGATGGGGGCGTGCGTAGGTTGGTATTGGGCCCCGGGCTACGAGGCCTGTGTCGAGACCTACCAGCCCACCTGCGACCAGGGCGGCGGTGTGTACCAGGGTGACGACACAGCCTGCAAGGACGTGGCCTGCCTGTGCAACGGAGATGTCGACGATTCAGGGGCGGTGGACACGACAGACCTCAATCGCGTCCGAAGCTGCGCCCAATACAGCGTGTGCACAAGCTGCACCAACGGCTGCGACGTGAACTGCGATGGGTTTGTCGATTACGAGGACCTCGCCGCAGCGTATTGCGAATTGCAGGCCCGATCCGATTGCTGCAACGAGCCGGTCGGCGCCTGCACGATCCCCACCGGTGGCTGGCCGGAGTGCATCGAGACCTCGCAGGCCGTATGCCAGTTTTACGGCGGCACCTACGGCGGCGATGACTCGCCCTGCGACTGCGTGGCCACGCGGCTGTTTGCGGATGCCAACTACTGTCCGGGGTTGGCCAAGCTGGTGCGGGTGGTTCTGGACTCATTCACCGCGGGCACCACGGTGGCCATCGCCGACACGATCCCCCCCGGCTGGACCGTGGCAGCGATCAGCAACGGCGGCTCGTACGATGCCGTCAATCACAAGGTCAAGTGGGGGCCCTACTTCTCGTCGTATCCCGCGGAGGTGACCTATGAGGTGACCCCGGACGCCTCCACCAGCCCCGGATGTTTTTCCGGCACACTCTCCCTGGACGGGGTGAACAATAAGGTCTGCACCGACGAGTGCCTGAGTTACCAGTGCTGCCCCTTCGCCGCCGCGGAGACGCCCGGTACGGTCTGCGGGTCGTGCTCGGTGGGAAGCTGCGCGTTCTGCTCGAGCGGTTCCTGCCAGGACGGCTCGGTGAGCCTGTGCGAAGTGATCTCCTACGGATGCGCCTGGGTGCGGGGCTGCAACGATGATATCAACGGGGTGACCCGCGCGGGATTCATCTGGCGCAACGGGGAATGCTACTGTATGGACGAGGCCGCGCAGAACTTCTTCCCCGCCGCCTGCGGCGCGGGCCACACTTGTTGTATTGGGAGCGCGGCGGGCATGGAGGTGCAGACCGCCGCCGGTTCGGAAAGTGCGTTGCTGCACGTGACCCGCCCGGACCTGCGCGGCAAAACGCGGCAGTGGGAGCTCTCCGTCGATCTTGCCCCACCCGCCGGAACCGCTGCGTACGCGGCGGAGGTGAACCTCCCTGCCGGCTGGACCGTCACCGCCGTCGGAGAGGATGGCGGATACGACGAGCAGCACCGCAAGATTAAATGGGGCCGTATTTCGGAGACACGCCGAAGACGTTGACGGCGACCATCGTGCCGGGCAAGACCCGCGCCGGGGCCAAGGGGCTGCCCCTGCAGCTCAGCGGAAGGGCTTCGTTCGATGGCCTCGCCGTCCCCATGACCGTGGAGCGATAGGAAAGTCGCCGGCAGCGAGCCGTGGGGCTAGCCCGCGCGGACGCTCGAAAATGCCGACGCCAAGGAGTCGTGTAGCGTCGCCCCTCGTGGGCGGCGCTTGGAGTTAATCTCGGAGCCGGTTTCATAAACCCCTCTCCCCTGAAGAAGAGGGTGTGGTGACGAGGAAGGACGGAGCTGCCTCGTAGGTAGCTTCAAGGAAGGGAAGAGAATGATGCGGTTTGGTGTTTCCGTTTTGATCCTGGGATTCTTTGCGCCGCTGGCCTTCGGGCAGACGGCGACTCGCGATCTTCCGCCCGCCTATGGCAACGGCGTGTATGGTTTCACGGTGTCCATCGCGATCAACCCGCCTCCCAACGTGGCCGCCGCGGGTTTCGAGGATCGTCCCCCCCGCGAGTGGACGGTCAGCAACATCAGCAACGGCGGGGCCTTGGACGTCGTGACCGGCAAGGTCAAGTGGGGACCGTTCTTCGGATCCATCCCCACACTCGTCACCTACGACATCTCCCTGCCCACTTCATCTCACGGCCGATCCTGCTTTGCCGGAAGGGTTTCCTTCGACGGCCTCGATTACCCCATCAGCGGCGATCAGTGTGTCGGCGGACCCGTGCCCACCGTCTCCCAATGGGGCCTCCTCGCCCTGACTTTATGCCTGCTCACCGCGGGCACCATTGTGCTGCGGAACGGCCTGACCGCCCGTGGTACGCCGCTTGGGCCCTCCTGCTAAAGCTCAGGAAGCGTAGAATGCCACGCAAGCATGATCTATTGCATCGAATGCGGCTATTGCCTCGAAGGTCTCTCGGAGCATCGGTGTCCAGAGTGTGGTGAAACGTTTGATCCCAACGACCCGGACAGCTACGCGATCGACGATCCCCACGGTCGTCCTTATCGCTCGGGCGTCACCTTCTTGATTGCGTCGGTAGTCGGCGCCACATCCCTGTTCGCTCCTCTGTACGCGCGTGGAATCCGCACTGTAGGCCAGGAGGTGTTTTGCTTCGCAATCGCTGTCCTATTGGGCGTGCTGTTCGCTGGTGTTGCCGCTCTGTCATTCCGCCGCCATCGCTATGGTGCCTGCCTCAAGGCTGGGTTGTGGATCGCAGGCATATCACTTGCGTTTTTGGCAGGACTCTTCCTCCTGGCTCAGGTGCGGTTAGTCGCACTCCCACGTTGTTGGCGAGGCTGAGGCAGTGGGAGGTTGGCTGATCCGTGCCGCGTCACACTTCTCTCGTTCTCGATCTTGCCGTTAGAATCCAGCAATGGGATTGCCGAGCGCATTGTCACACTCGCCGACACGAGTGGTGTTCGGTTCGGGGCGGCTAGCCGAACTGGGACCGCTGGTGCGGATGGAGGGCGCGCCCCCACCCCTGCCCCCTCTTCCAAGGGGAGAGGGGGAACCGCGTGTGCTGGTGGTGACCGATCCGGGGATCGTCCGCGCCGGGCATGTGGAGAAGGCGCTTGAGTCCCTTCGCGGGGCGGGGCTTTGGGCCACGGTGTTCGACGGCGTGGCGGAGAACCCCACGACGCACCACGTCGAGGCGGGCGTGGCGGCGGCGCGGCAGGCCAACATCGATTTTCTGGTGGGCCTGGGCGGGGGCAGCGCCATGGACTGCGCCAAGGGGGTCAACTTCATCCTCACCAACGGGGGGCAGATGTCGGACTACTGGGGCGTGGGAAAAGCTACCAAGCCCATGCTGCCCATGATCGCGGTGCCCACCACGGCCGGCACGGGAAGCGAGGCGCAGTCGTTTGCGTTGATTACCGATCCGGCCACGCACCAGAAGATGGCCTGTGGCGACGTGAAGGCCGCGTGCCGCGCGGCGATTCTCGATCCGCAGCTCACACGGACCTGCCCGCCGGGCGTGGCCGCGGCCGCAGGCATCGACGCCGTCGCCCATGCCGTCGAAACCGCGGGCACTACCAGGCGAAACGCCGTTTCGATGGAGATGTCCCGCGAGGCCTGGACGCGGCTGAGCCGCGCCTTCGAGCGGGTGATGCGCGATGCCGACGATGACGCCGCCCGGGCGGACATGCTGCTCGGGGCGCACCTGGCCGGGGCGGCCATCGAGCAGTCCATGCTCGGGGCCGCTCACGCCTGTGCCAATCCGCTGACGGCGCGCTTCGGCATCACCCACGGCGTGGCCGTGGGACTCATGCTCCCGCACGTGGTGCGCTTCAACTGCGAAGACGGGGCCAACCCCTACGTGGCTTTGGGCCTATCGGACGAAGCCCTGGCCATGCGCATCGAGCGATTCCTCGACGCCGCCCGCCTGCCGCGCACGCTCTCCGAGCTCGGTGTCACCGAGGACTCCCTGCCCGCCCTTGCCGAAGAGGCCGCCAGACAATGGACCGCCTCCTTCAATCCCCGCCGCGTCACCGCCGTCGAGCTGCTTCAAATCTACCGCGCGGCGTTCAATTAGCCGTAGTCAGGTCTTGGAACAGGTTGCCCCGAACGCAAAAAGCGGCATGATGCTTGCTGGCGGAGGCTTGCGGCATGGTCGAGGCGATGGGAACCGATTTCCTGAAAGCGCGAAGGCGGGAGATTCTTGAGCTCGCCGAGAGGCACGGGGCAAAGAACGTCCGTGTGTTCGGCTCCTTTGCCCGTGGCGACGCGGGTCCGCAGAGCGACCTCGACCTGCTCGTGGACATGGAGCCCGGGCGCAGCCTCCTGGACATCGGCGAACTGATGCTCGACCTGCGGGACCTCCTCGGCCGCAACGTGGATATCGTCACCGAAGCCTCTCTCTACTGGCTCCTCCGCCGCCGCATTCTCCGCGAGGCTCGACCGCTTTGAGCAAAGACCCGCGCATTTATCTGGCACACATCCTGGAGCGCATCCAGCGCATAGAGCGCTACACCGCCGGGGGCAGGGATGTCTTCTTTGCCGACCCCCTGGTCCAGGATGCGGTGGTGCGGAACCTCGAAGTCATCGGTGAGGCGGCAAAGCGGATTCCGGCTGAGTATCGTCAGGCGCATCCCACGATTCCCTGGCGCGGGCTGGCCGCCCTGCGCGACGTTCTCATCCACCAATACGAAGGCGTAAGCTTGCAGGAGGTCTGGGAAGTCGTAGAACGCGAGCTGACTCCGATTCGCGACGGGATCGCCGCCATCCTTCCGCCGCTTGACCAACTGGAGCGCGACCTCAACGGCGTGGACTAAGCTCCGCGCTTGTCGGCAGACGCGCCTCAGTCCAACATGGGTCCATGGGACTCCCGACCGCACCTACTCGATCCAGCGCCGTCGAACACCGCGCCGTGCTCATGCTGCTGGTGGCGTGCGTGCTGTGGGGGATGTCCTTCAACTGGAACAAGGACGGGCAGGCCCTGCTGGGGGAGCACTTAGGCGTCGTCATGGGCAACCCCGACGCTGCCTCGGTGGCGCCGGCACTGCTGCTGGCGCTCCGCTTTCTTGCCGCCATCGTGCTGTGGGCGTGCCTCTTCCCGCGATGTCTGCGTGGCTGGACGATGCGAACGGTCCGCGGAGGAATCGCCGGGGGCACGCTGTTGTCCGGCGGGATTCTCCTTCAGCACTACGGCCTGGCCCACACCACGGAGTCCCTCAGCTCTTTCCTGACCAGCCTGACCATTCTGTTCACGCCGCTCTTGGCCGCTCTGGTGCTGCGGCAGCGGATCGGGGCGGTGATGTGGGCGTCGGTGGCCTTCGCCACAGCGGGAGTGGCCCTGATGACCATCTACCGCGCCGAGGGGCAATTTGATCGGGGCGCGCTCCTGGGCTTGCTGTGCGCCGTGGTCTTCAGCGGACACATTCTGGTCGTGGACCACGTCGGCAAGCGCGAGGACTCGTTCCGCTTCACGCTCGCCCAGCTCATCGTGGGGTGCACGATCTTCTGGGTTTTCTGCGCGTCGTGGTCGCAGCGGCTACCCAGCGCCGGGCAACTCATTGAGGCGTTCTCGGACACGAAGCTGCTGGCGCTGGCCGGGCTCTCCACGGTGTTCTCCACGGTGGTGACCTTCGGGCTGATGTTCCGCTTCCAGCCTCGGACCACGGCCACGCGGGCGGCACTGATTTACATGACGGAGCCCTTGTTTGCCACGGTGTACGCCTGGCTGTTGGTGGGCCGGACGATCGGTGCTGTGGCCATCCTGGGCGGGGCCTTGATCATCGCCGGGAACGTCCTTGCCGAGCTGTTTGGCCGAAGATTCGAGGCCCGTGACTCATTCGTTACGCGGCCGGCTACATATTCCGACAAGTGAAGCTGCGCGTCGCCCGGCTATACTAGCACTACAGCGCTAATTGTCATGGCGTTTGAGTCGTGAGGTTTTGGCGGTGCGGTTGCGGGCTTGGTGGTACTGGATGATGCGGGCGGTGCGTT
>SBAX01000262.1 GCA_005240095.1 Phycisphaera mikurensis | reverse complement strand
GGTGCGGCAACTGCCGCGCGGCTCGCCCGCTACGGGATTCATGCCGATCTGGTCCCGGCGTGTCATGCGTCTGACACACTGGCGCAGGAGCTCTCCGCCCGCGACGCCCGGCGTCCTCTGCGGGTGCTGTTTCCCCGAGGAGACCACGCCCTGCCCACGATCCCGCGATCCCTGCGCGCCGCAGGAATCACCGTGGAGGAGGTTCAGACTTATTCCACGGTCGACGCGACGCCTTCGGCGGCAGCCGTCTCCCTGTTACGCGAAGGGGTCGATGTCATCCTGTTCTTCAGTCCCACGGCCGTACGAAGATTCGCCGCCCTTACTCTTCCTGTCGGCGACGCGCTCATCGGTTGCGTGGGGCCGACGACTGCTCAGGCGGTGAAGGATGTCGGTCTGCACCCGGATGTCATCGCCGATGTACACACCGCCGACGGACTCGTTGCAGCGCTGCAGCGTCATTTCCAAACGCCGGCAACAAGCCCCACTACGTAGTCTCGCCGCGCTGCTCGCGGGTTACACCGGCGTCAGGTCCAAGTGCAAGACTTCATGCGTCCGGCTACATGAGTGGTCGGCGAAGCGACATCTCACTTCGCCGTCAGGCCGGCTGCGTCAGCCGGCGCGCGGAGGGGTCCTCAGGGAGTCCGCGCCTCCCAGTAGCCCCGGCTTTAACCAGAAGGAGAAACACATGAAGCGATCGATCGTGGTGGCGAGCTTGCTGTTGGCGGTTACGCCATGCCTGGCTCTCGGCGATGATCCGCGGGAGTCATGGTTTCGCGTGGCCCTCGAGAAATGGATTGCGTGGACGGAGGGGTCCGATTCAAACGGTGGGCCGGAGTTCCAGGCCGATCTGCTGGGGGCCAGCGAGGTTCCGCCGGTCGATACCGCCACCGAGGGAAGATTCGAGATCAAGTTCAATGAAGATTTCACCGCCGCTGAGTTCGAGGTGGAAGTATTCGACGGGATCGCCATCACCCAGGCGCACCTCCATTGCGCCCCGGCGGGCGTCAACGGACCGGTTGTGGTGTTTCTCTTCGGCAACGTGCCCGGCGGTTTCGACGTGGACGGAGATCTGGCGGAGTTCACCATCACCGACGCGAACATCGCTGCGGTCAATGCGGACTGCACCAACGCCATCGGGCGGGATATCAACACCCTGGCGGACCTCGCCGACGCGGCCGCCGACGGTCTCATCTACGCCAACGTCCACAGCGTTGCCCATCCCGGAGGCGAGGTCCGCGGCCAGCTCGTCCCCGAGGACGATGACGATGACGGAGACGATGGCGACGATGATGATGACGATGACGGCGACGACGACTAGGCCGACGGTGTGGGAATGATCATGACCCACGGCGGGTAGGGCCTGATGACCAGGGGCGGCGCCCGTTGTCACCGAGGACGATCCGAGGGTACACTCGCTTTGAATGGTGTCCCTGATCGCCGCCTCGGTCGTCGGCCCCTTCCTGGTGTCATGGATCGGCACGCGCCTGGTTCGCGCTTGGGCCCGGCGCACCGGCTTCATCGACCGGCCGGGCGGACATAAGGGCCACGCCGCACCCGTCGCTTTGGGCGGCGGTATCGCTTTGATATTGGCGATCTGCGGGCCCCTTCTTGCGGGAACAGCGCTGGCCGCCGTGCTGCCGGCCGACACCCCGCCCGATTGGCTTCCCACCATCGCCCGCACTCACTTGAAAGGCATTGCCTCCAAGCTTCCTACGGTACTGGCCCTCGTAGGCGCGGCGGCTGCACTGCATATCGTGGGGCTGATCGATGATCGCCGCCCGCTTGGCCCCATCCCCAAGTTCGCTGCCCAGTTCGCAGTCGCCGCGTTCATTGCGGGTCCGGTCGGCATTCGCGCCTTGCAAGCCTTGCCCCTGCCGGTGTCCTTCGCGGCCACGGTGCTGTGGATCGTGGTGATCACCAACGCTTTCAACTTCCTGGACAACATGGACGGCCTAAGCAGCGGGGTGGCCCTGATTGCGGCCACGATTTTTGCGATTGCATCCATGCGCGCCGGGCAGGTCTTCGTCCCCGTCTTCGCCTGGGTGATGGTGGGGGCGCTGCTGGGTTTTCTGGCCTACAATTTCGCCCCGGCGAGCATCTTCATGGGCGACGCCGGCAGCCTGCCGCTGGGCTTCCTGATGAGCGTGCTGACCATCCTGACGACGTTCTACGACCCCGCCTTGCACTTAACCCCGCTGGGTGTGATCGTGCCGATCGTCGTTCTGGCCGTCCCCCTATACGACGTGGTGACCGTAGTCGTGCACCGAATCCGAGCGGGCGAGAGCCCACTTCGCGGAGATCGGCGGCATTTCTCGCATCGCCTGGTCAAACGCGGTCTGACGACTCGCGGCGCCGTACTCACCATCTATCTGGCCACAGCGGCTACCGCCCTGCCCGCCGTCCTTCTGCCTCGGGTTGATTGGCCAACCGCGTTGCTGCTGCTCCTTCAATGCCTCGCCGTCGTGTGGATGATCGCCATCCTGGAGCACACGCGCTCATGACACCCCTTGTCCCACCGGCGTAAACAACGGTGTCTGCGCGCGGGGGGGAATGCACCCGAAGAACAGCAAAAGGTGCAGAATGACGGTGTCGTGCTGCGGATAGGCGCTTTGCCCGGACAATCCGGACGCGGCGTAGGCGGCCAGGGCGCACAGCCCGGCGGCGGCGCTCACCGATGTCTGCCCAGGGCCCAAGCCATGCAGCCGCCGGCGCATGGCGATCACCGCCCGCCAGAACAGCCAGAACACAGCAAACACGCCCACGATCCCCGTATCGAGTTGCAGTTCCAGAAAGGCATTATGGGGGTGATCAATTCCTCCTCCGCCTTCGTGCTGGTTGATCTCGTCATAGCGCGGTGAACGCATCATGGCGTGCCGCCCGTTGCCCACCAGGAAGTGGTTCTTCACGTCGTGCCGCAGTGGGTCCCAGATGTCCTCCCGCTCCGCATACAGTGCCCACCAGGGGCCTACGGTGAGCACTTCCTCGGCCTTTTCGCGGAAGCTGGGGACGACGATGAGGCTGAGCAGAAAGAGGAATCCACAGAGAATTCCCGTTGCCCAACGGACCTGCGTGGACCGTTGCAGGGCCACGAACACGGCAGCCCCCGCCACGAAGGACAGCAGAGAGGCTCGGCTATGGCAGGTCCAAAGGGCCAGCAGCAGTACCGGCACGCTCAATCCAAGGATGATGCGCCCCGGAGTTTTCGCTCCCCAAATGAACAGGGTGCCCGCCACGATCAGCATGATGCACAGCTTCAGTTGCAATGAATTGGCGTACGTGCCGAAGGCGGCCTGCAGTTCCTTGTCGTTCTTGATATCCGGCACGATGCCCTGGGCGAACATCTCCAGCATGCCCGAGGAAGCCATGACGATCAGGCATCCCGCGGCCAGGCCCGCGACGCAGGCCATAAGCAGGTATCGTTGCAGCCGCTCTGTCTGGACGGTGCGGGCCACCAGCCAGAGCACGAGCAGCACTTGGACAGGCTTGAGGATGTAGTCGCGCAGGTAGGCCGCAGGCGTGCTCGCCGAGGCCAGGGCGTAGCTCTCGATCCGCGCCAACGCTCCGAAGTCCATGGCCGATCGGATAACGGAAACGGTCAGGAGCAGCGCCGCGATCCAGAAGGCATTACGCAGCCGGCGATCATGGCCCGCGGGCCGCTGAGGTTGGAAGAGCGCACAGCCAATCAGCACGAGGGCCGGAAGATTGATGGCATTAAAACCTGTGACGCCAAAGACCCGCGTGGGCAGCAGAGACTGGGGCATCATCATCAGCACCACGAGCATGGCCGCACCGATCTCGTAACGAATCAGCAGCGCCAAGGACGTGGCGACCGAAGGAATCAGCCAGATCAGATTGCGTTCCGGTTCCATCCCACAAGCCCCAGATCGAGCCCGCCGATGATCTTCCCTCTCCAGGCATCGACCGTCCACGCGGGCGTCTAAAAAAAACGAGAGACGCAGAGCCTTATCGTTGCCTCCAGGCTGATCACAAGCCTAGGATGGGCACGGTCTACTCCGGCTTTGGTTCCGGGACGCCTTCGCCCAACGGAGAATCAGCATGCCTCGATCTGGCCGCGGGCCACGAAGAATGGTCGCCGGCGTTCTCGTGATGATCGGGAGCGCGGCCCAGGGAGGCACGCCGGCCGTCACCACCGTGCGAGTCGGCCAGAACTTCAGAAACCCTGTCTTCCTCACACATGCCCCGGGCGATTTCGATCGCCTCTTCATCGTGGAACAGAGCGGCGTCATCAAGATGATCCGGGACGGCGACGCGGATGGCGAGGTGTTTCTGGACATCACCACGGCCGTGCAGAGCGGTGGAGAACAGGGGCTTCTTGGACTCGCCTTCCATCCGGACTATGGCAGCAACGGTGCCTTTTTCGTCGGTTACACAAGCCGCGAGGAAACCAGCGTTATTGCCCGCTATCACGTCTCCGCCGACCCCGATGTGGCCGATACCAAAGAGGAACGGATCCTGGTCATCGACCACCCTGGGGACTACCACAACGGAGGCTGGCTGGAATTCTCGCCCGATGGCTTCCTCTACATCTCCGTGGGGGAGGAGGGTACACCGAGCAACGCACAGGACATCACCGACAATCTGCTGGGTAAGATTCTGCGAATCGACGTCAATGGCGATGACTTTCCAGATCCGCAGCGCAACTACGCGATCCCCGCGGGCAATCCGCTCATGGGTCGTAAAGTTAACGACGAGATCTGGGCGTATGGATTGCGGAATCCCTGGCGCGCCGGCTTCGATTCAGCCACCGGCGATCTGTACGTCGGCGACGTCGGCGCCTCGTTCTGGGAGGAGATCGACTTTCTGGCCGGAGGAATCGGCGGGGCCAACTTCGGCTGGCCGACCATGGAAGGCCTCTATTGCGGACCGGAGTTGTGTACGCCGCCGGGAATGACCCTGCCGATCTACGCCTACAGCAGCAAGGACAATCCGCCCTGCGCCGTGGTCGGCGGGTATGTCTATCGCGGTTGCGCGATTCCGGAGCTTGCGGGCACGTACTTTTTCGGCGACGCCTGCAGCGGACAGGTCTGGACCTTCCGCTACAACGGGGCGGTCAGCGAGTTTCAGGAACGCACGGAGGAGCTTGCCCCGCCCGGCCGCACCAACCTGGGCTTCATCTCCTCCTTCGGAGTCGATGCTGCGGGCGAGGTTTACGTGTGCGATCGAACGGGCGGCGAGATCTACAAGGTCGTGCCCGACCCGCCGCCTGCCATCGCCATGAGCGATCCGCCGAGCGGCGCCATCGATGCCCGCAGGCCCGTGAAGGTCAACGGCGATGTCGTCTGGAGCGGCTGGGCGCAGGTCACGCTGTCGATGAACGCCGCGCTCGCCTGTGTTAAAAAGGAGCAGTTTCATATCTCCCAGGAAGGCGGCATCGGCCCACCCGCTTCCATTCAGTCCGTGGGCTTGACCCAGGAGATGATCGACGTGGAGCTGAGCCACGCCATCGAAGCGGTCGCCTGGACGGACGTGCTCCACGAAGACAGCGGCACGAGTGTTCGTCTGGGCGCTCTGCCTGCCGATGTGGACGGTAGCGCCACCAGCAACGCCGCCGACGTCACCGCCCTGGTGGACTCCTTGCGGGGCGCCGGCCCCCCGCGGCCCATCTGGTCAACCGATCTCGACCGCTCCACACGAACGACGGGCGCGGATGTCCTGGAGGCCGTCGACCTGCTCAACGGAGAAGGTGAGTTCTCTCCGTACAATGGTGTCAGCCTGCCGTAAGCCGCTTGCCGTGGCACCCGCGGTTCGCTAGCCTGCTGCACGTCGCGATTCCAGCAAGGAGTCTTCCATGCCCAAGTGGCCGTGGACCCAGCGCAGCTTCCGCTTCGACTTCCCGCCGTCCAAGTGGCCGGACCTTCTCGAGCGCGTCCGAGGCACGCCGGCGCGCCTCGAGGAACGCGTAGGCGCCCTTTCCAGGGAAGTACTCATCCGCCGGCCCGAGAATGGCTGGTCGATTCAGGAGAACGTCGGCCACTTGATTGACCTTGGCTATCTCCCGCTCCGCCGGATCGAGCAGATTCTCGCCGGTGAATCCACCCTCATCGCCGCCGACATGAGCAATCGCAAGACGCAGGAAGCCGGGCACAACGACCGCGACATCCGCGACCTTCTGGCCGAGTTCCGCGCCGATCGAGCTAAGCTCGTGACCCGCTTCGAAAGCTTGCAGGAGGCCGACTGGGAAAGGGCGGCCATGCACCCGCGCCTTCAGCAGCCCATGTGCATCGTGGACATCGCCTACTTCGACGCCGAGCACGACGATTACCATCTCGGTCGCATCGGCGAACTGATCCGCCGGTGGACGTGATCGATCAGAGCCAGCGGCGCCAGCCGATGGTCCCATCGTCTTACAACCCGACGATGTTGTACCCCGCATCCACGAAGAGGGTCTCTCCGGTGACGCCGGAGGAAAGGTCGCTGGCCAGGTAGACGGCGGTCTTGCCGACTTCGTCCGCGTCGATGTTGCGGTGCAAGGGGGCCTTCCTACTTACCCACTCGAAGATTTCGTCGATCCCGCCCACGGCCATGGAGGACAGCGTCTTGATGGGCCCGGCGGAGATGGCGTTGACGCGGATGCCGCTTTCGCCCAGTTCCAGAGCCAGGTACCGCGTGCAGGCCTCCAGGGCGGCCTTGGCCACGCCCATCACGTTGTAGCCGGGCACGGCCTTGTCGCTGCCGTAGTAGGTCATGGTGATGATCGAGCCGCCGCGAGGCATCATGGGCTTCGCCCGCCGACCCATGGCCACGAGCGAGTACGCAGAGATGTCCAGCGCCTGGGCAAAAACCTCGCGGGGAGTTTCCGCGAACTTGCCAGGTTTGAGATACGTGCGGTCGGCGAAGGCGATGGAGTGAACGACGAAGTCGATGGTGTCGAAGCGCTCCCGGACGGCGTCGAACGTGGCGTCGAGGTCGGCATCCTTCGACGCGTCGCAGGGCAGCAGCCAGGGACTGGTCGCCCCGATTTCCTCCAGGCCTTTCAGGGCACGTTTTTCATTCTTCTCCCCGGGCAGATACGGAAACGCGCACACCGCTCCCTGCTCGAGGAACGACTTGGCAATATGGCAGGCGATGCTGCGATCGTTGGCGATGCCGAAAACCAGTCCCTTACGTCCCTCTAGTAGTCCCATTGTTCGCTTCCCTCAACAGATCGATATCAGGAGGGCGAGGCTCCCGCCGAGCCGCGCTCTACCGTCACCCCTCTCCCTGCCAGGGAGAGGGGGCACTGGTGCAATCAACGCCTCCCGAATCTTGACGCCTGCGGACCTCCCTGACAAGTTCTGGGCGTGCGTTTCACGACGTGGGCGGGCTTCTGGCTGCGGGACGGGCGGCGCGCGGCGCGCGGAGTAGGATGTGCCGCGGCCGACCTGCTGTTTCCTCCGCGATGCCTGCTTTGCCTGGAGGGCGGCGACCACACGCCGTTCTGCCCGACCTGTGCCGACCAGATCGCCGCGGAACGCTCGCGCCCCGCGTGCCCCACGTGCGGGTCGGATGTAGCCGCGTACGAGGTTCGCCTGGATCGCTGTGCGGCGTGCCGCGGGCGCTCCACGAAGATCTCCGCAACGGCCCGGGTCGGGCCGTACCGCGTGGCTTTGGGGCGGCTGTTTCGCGGATACAAGTTCCAGGATCGCGACGAGCTGGGCCCGCTGCTGGGCGACTGGTTGGTCGAAGCCGTTGGCAACGCACATTGGCTGGAGCGGGTGGAGGCCGTCGTGAGCGTGCCCACCCACTGGATACGCCGGCTGGATCGCAAGTTCCATGCCGCCGAAGTTCTGGCCGACCACCTTGCCCGCGACCTGCGCCTTCCCCACGTATCCCTCCTTCGCCGCACGCGTGCGGGGCGGCATCAGCTCGGGCTATCCTTCGCTCAGCGCGCCGCGAATGTCCGCGGGGCGTTTGCCCTGACGCCAGGCGTCACCCTGCGCGGGGCGAGGTTGCTGCTGGTGGACGACGTACGCACCACGGGCGCGACCGTCGAGGAGTGCGCGAAAGTGCTTCGCCGGGGCGGCGCCACGGAAGTCTATTGTGCCGTAGTGCTCAATGCCGGGCAAACGCGCGCGGACAATGCGGTCATGGTCGACGTTTGACGGTGCGGGCAATCGATCATCGAGACCCCACCGGCCCACGAGTCAGCTACGGTCAGGGCTCCGGCCCGCTCGCCCCGCAGGTAATGAGATTGCACACCGTCTTGGTGGGCTTGAAGGTGCCCCCGTACATGGCGCAGCAGGCACTCGTAGTGAGAATACAGTCGTCATAGGGCGTGGGACGGCAGCAGGCTCGAAAGGCGTCCGGTATCCAGTTGTTGTTCGTATCCGTCTCGGTGCCGACACAGATATCGCATTCGTCAGGAATCAGGTTGCAGTTGCCGTCAGTGCTGAATCCGCCGGCGAGGTCGCAGCTGTCGGGTACGCCGTTGCCGTTAACCGCAGGTGGACCAAGCGATAGGCAAAACAGTCCCACAAGGGCAAGGTGCCGTGCATTGCTGGATGCACGCAGCATCAACCGCCGGTAGCGCAATACTAAGGCGCCGGCCGCCGCGAGTCCGGGTAGCATAACAGCCATCCCATACGAAGAGAGGGCCGGGATCGGTGGCATCATGTCAACGGCGATCGCGGTGTCGTACTGCCCGCTCTGAGCAACGATATCTTCAGCGGCCATCCCGTTGAGGTTCGCGCGGCGGATAATCGATAGCTCGGTCCAATACAAGTTCTGCTGGTACGGATCGACCGCGATCTCAGAAAACGCCGAAGGGTCTAAAGTCGCGAGGTCCTCAACGCCCGTGCCGTCGAGGTTCGCTCGTTGCAGCTTACCGGGGCTTCCATCGTGTGCGCCGATGGCGGTCCAGTAGAGTTTGCCACGTATGGGATCCAGGGCAATTCCCCATGGTTTTAGGGGCTCTGCCGTGGTCAGCAATGGCTCAAGCTGTGTCCCATCGAGATTGGCGCGAAGAATGCTTTTGTCTCCTGGTACGGTCCAGTAGACCTTCTCACCAACCGGGTCAATCGCCAGTCGCTCGGGTTCAGCATTATCGCCGTAATAGATAGTCTCAACGTCGGAGCCCTGCAATGTGGCGCGGCGAACCCCGAGGCCGAAGTCGAATCCGTACCCCCAGTACATGTGCCGCCGGACGATGTCCACGGCGATGCCCCAGGGAGAGTAAGTCGAT
>SBAX01000100.1 GCA_005240095.1 Phycisphaera mikurensis | reverse complement strand
GTGGACGATCATGAGGTGACCAACGATTTTTCCGGCGGGGCCGCGCCGGACTCCGACCCCCGCTTCGACAGCAGCGGCGACTACATCAACGAGACGCAGCTTTGGTCAAACGGGATGCAGGTCTTCCAGGAGTACAACCCTCTGCGCGACGAGTTCTACGGCGACACCGGCGACCCGCGGACGGCCCACAAGCGCAAGCTCTACCGCTTCCGCCGCTACGGCCACGACGCCGCCATCCTGCTGCTCGACGCCCGCTCCTTTCGCGATGAGGGCTTGCCGGAGCTGCTTACCCCGCCCGGCCCCCTGCGCTTCGCCCAGTACATGCGGGCGTCGTTCGACTCCTCGCGGACCATGCTCGGCGAAGTGCAGCTCGCCGAGCTTATGGATGACCTGTTGTTCGCCGAGGAGGAAGGGATCACCTGGAAGTTCGTGCTCGTACCCGAGCCCATTCAGAACCTGGGCCCGGTCCTGGCCAGCGACCGCTTCGAGGGCTACGCCTATGAGCGCACGGCGCTGCTCTCCTTCATCGATAAGCACGACATTCACAACGTGGTCTTCGTGGCCGCGGATATCCACGGCACGATCGTCAACAACCTGGCCTACCAGAGCCGCCCCGGGGGACGGCAGATCCCCACTTCGATATTCGAAATCACCACGGGCTCGGTGGCCTACGCCGCACCGTTCGGCCCGACGACGATTCAGTTTTCCCCACCCGCCTTGCAGAATCTCTATGACCGGCTGGACGTCGATGGCCAGAACGACCTCCTGCGGATCGTGGGCAACAATCTTTTGAGTCTCTATGGCTATCCACGCATCGGGCTGGCCGGCTCGCGAATCAACGCCGACTTGCTGGAGGGCGGCTACGTGGTGGTGAACACCTATGGCTGGACGGAGTTCGACATCGACGCGGCGTCGCAGTGCCTGACGGTGACCACCTTTGGGCTTGACTGGTACGACGAGGACGAACTGTTCGCCGATCCCGACGAAGTGCTCTCCCGCGAGCCGCGGGTCGTCAGCCGCTTCCGCGTCGAGGCGGACCCGCCGGATTCCGCCCTCACCGCGGGGATCGATGCTGAGAAGGCGGATTGCAACCCGCCATCTCCGGGTACCTGCGGCGCCTTAGGCGCCTACGGCCTGGCGATCTACGTGCCCATGATGATGCTGGTTGGACGAAGGTATCGCTGGTGACGAATGCCGGGGACTGGGCATAAAACCATGCACGCTTGATCTGTAGCGTGGGGGCTTGTCCCCGGCGCTTGGCCGGCGATGCACTATTGCATTCAAGCGCCGCCCACGAGGGGCGACGCTACGTGCCTGTCCATTCGAGCGGATCGAGAAAGGATTCTCGATCCAGCGAATGAAAGGATTCTCGATCCAGCGAATCTGGACGCTCGCCTTCCGGAGGAGCCCTCACCTTAACCCGCTCCCACGGGAGGGGACCAAGCCATGACCGATCAAGCCTCTGCAATCACGAAGAGTGCGGCCATCGCCGAGGATCTGTTCTGCCAGTCGTGCGGCTACAACCTGCGGGGGCTGACTGGGGCGGTGTGCCCGGAGTGCGGCGGGTCGCTGGCGGGGGTGCGCTCCGAAATCTGCAACATTCCCTGGGTGCATCGGCGGGAGCTTGGCCGCTGGCGGGCGTACTGGAAGACCATCGCTTTCGTCATGTTCCGCCAGCGGCAGTTCGCCGAGGAGATGGCCCGGCCGGTGGGGTTCCGCGACTCGCAGCGCTTCCGGTGGTTGACGATCATGCTGGCCTGCATGCCTGCGGGGGTCGCAATCGCCGCCACGTATGCGCTGGTGCCGCCCGTTCGTCATCGGGATCAATGGGTAACGCTCCTCTACGCCGAAGTGTGGCCGATAGTTGTCGAGTACGTCTGCTTCCTGCTCTTTCTTGCCGCCGCCACGGGACTGCCCAGCTACTTCTTCCAGCCGAAGGACATTCCCGTCGCCCAACGCAACCGGGCCATCGCTCTGTCCTACTACGCCTGCGGACCGCTGGCCATCACCTTTATCCCCGCCATCTGCTATGTCGCGGGGCTGGCTCTGAGGCACCTGCACGAAACAACGTCCCTGCTGTTCTTTCTGCTTGCTTTTCACCTGCCGCTGGGACAGCTCTTCGCCTGGTGGGCCGACCTGCTGCATCTCTCGCGGCGCTTGACCCCTCAGAAGACGCTTCAGGGCAGTGTATTCGTGCTGCTGCCCATGCTGTGGTTTTCGCTCGTCGTGGTGCTGTTGATCTTGCTGCCCATGGTGGTTCTCGGCGTGGTCGTAGTCTTCGCCAGTCTCGAGGCTGTTTCATAACCCCAAACCGACGCGTCGCGCCTGCGAAGCTGCCATGAACCGAGCTTCGACGCTCAACCCTCTCCCTTGGTACCGCGCAATCGCAGGCAACGCCAAAGGCGTTGTGGCGTTTAAGCCCAGGGTTGGCCGCCTCAGGCGGACAACCCTGGGACAGTCGGCCCGCCGCGGCCCAACCCGGAACGGTCCGGAACGGCCGGAACGGGTTGCGGCGCCGTTCGTGCATGCAGCCCACGGTCTTGCGCCCCACCAAGTTGGCAGGACACGATCGAAAGACGGCACAACCCCCCTTAGGGTTGTTGTGGAGCCCGGCGCGCAGACCCAGGGTAGTCCGCCCGAGGCGGACAACCTGGGCTAAAGGTCGCAAGCCCGTTGGGCTTGTGCGCCGGATTGGCCCGCTACTAAACACGCGCCTTCCTCGAAGGGAGAGGGAAACCTCTACGGCAGGGGAACAGGCGGCTCGACCCGCTTTCCATCGATAAAGAACGGCCAGTCGAGTTTTTGGGTGTTCACGAAACCGTCGCGAAGTGCGTACAGCCCGCCGTCATCGACACCGTCCAGCCCCACGCTGTAGACGAGCGGAAGTTCGGTGCGCGGCAGATAGCTCAGCGCCCGCCCGTCGGCTGCGAACGGGTCCTTCGGAATTGCCGGCAGATACTGGGGCACAAGCTCGTCCAACGTGGCGGGCAAGTGCCCGTGCTCGGCGCGAAACATCCGCAAGGCCAGCCCCGTCGCCGCCAGCCGTCGCGCCGCCAGATGCCGGAAGTACATTCGCACAGGATGATCCAGAGAATCCTGGAGAATCGAGCTGTAGGGATGGAGTGCGGAATCGAGAAAGCCCCAAGGCCCATCCGCATCGCTTTGTCGCTGGTAGATTCCCCGCTCCACGCGGTCCACGCGGCGCTGCGTGTCGCGGGAGATGGTGACCATGTCGAGGGCGAACACGGGCCGGTAGGCCGTCTCCCACAGAAAGTCCACCCGCGCCGGCGGAGTGGGCCGACCGCCGAAGACCATGCTCACGGAGGCTGCCCCGCCGCCGATGGCCGTGAGCAGGTCCAGTTGGCTCATACGCTCGACGAACCACCCGCGCCTAAAACCCTCAGCGACGTCTGCCTCATTGGCGATGCCCGCAAGCAACTCGCGAATCTGTGCCGTGGTGGCGGGATGACTGGCCGGCGCGTCGTATGGTACCAGGACCGATTCCTCCATCGCGCGAAGGGCGCCGGCATCAATGGCCAAACTGATGATCTGGGCGATGAGCATCGGCTGCTGTCGCAAGTTCCGGCCCAAGCCCAGGATATCAAGAAGCGTCTCCACGCACTCGCTTTCGTCTCCCACGTAAGCGTGATACGTCGCCACGGCCCGGAGCAGTTTGCCGAGTTGGCGGTCGCCGAGGTTGGAGGTGAACGTGGTGGTGAACGCAGGTGAGTGAAAGCGCAGCCCCCAGTCCACCCCCGGCGCGTGCCGTGCCTGCCGGGCGAGCTGCAATGCTTCCGCGTTGTCTTTGACGATGCTCCGCAGGATCTCGAGCTGGTCGCCGTCGATGGACAACGTTGCCCTGCGTACGTCCTCGATGACCTTGGTCTGATCCGCGGTGAGGCTGAAGTTTTCCTCGGCTTGAACGTAGAGTCTGGCCGCGTTTTGTTCGTCGGGGATGTTCTCCTTGGGGTTGAAGTCCTCGGGAAAGATGGGCTCACCCGCGGCGACGACGCGGGCGATCTCGGCCTGCAGGCGGCGATGGGCTTCATGGCCCCACCACACGCGCAGGGCGATCAGCAAGAGCAGGAACACAGCCGAAGCGATCAGAATCCGTTTGAGCCACCAGAAGCGCGGCGGGACCTGCTGCGGCTCGCGGGGCTGTTCATCGGGCGTCTGCACGCCCTGATCATACGTCTGCCCAGCGCGAAATGGCGAATCGGGATCTCAGCAGGGCAGGCGCCGTGCTTTGATCCCGAATTCGCCATTCGGGGGATACCAAACCGAGCCTCGTGATCCAGCGCGTATCGGTCGCGCCGCACAGGCCGCGTTATAGTCGTTTGAGCACTTTCTCCGCCAGCTCCTTGCTTTTCTGGAGGCGGATGGTCTCGTCCGTCCAGCCGCCCACGCTGAGGCGAAAGTACACCTCGCCCTTAAGCACGTAGAGCGCTCCCACCTGTCCGTCGCCGATCCAGAAGGCCTCGTCGCCCAAGCCTTCGATGGGACGGGCATTCTTTTTCTTGCCCGGACTGCTGAAGGCGTTCTTGGCCGGAGCGGTTCCGTTGCTGGCCGGATGGAACAACCGGTTCCATTGCTCCCTGGGAGCGGCGCTTGCCGGCTGGCGCGGATCGGGTCGCGTAACCTCCAGGCTCACCGAGCGCTCAAAGGGTTCGACGACGTAAAAGCACTGCTCCGCCGTATTGCCCTTTCGATCCGGCGCGCTGGCCTTCGTTTCTTTGACCGTCGCACCCTGGGCCTCGGCGATCTCCGTCGCGGCAATCAGGCTACAGACGCCCGCAGGCTCTTGCGGCGGCTGATCCGCCGGATTGAGCACGACGATCAACGTGCAAAGTAGATAGCTCATGATGCACACTCCTAGCGCTGCACGCGCGGCGTGGCTGCCGTCCATACCTGCATGGGTCCCAGCCCCAGGTTCGCGACCTGCACGACATACACACCGGCGCCGCTTACCGGGCGATCGATGACCGCCAGGCCTCCGCTGCTGCTCACGCTTTGAAGCACAGCCCCGGCAGGATCAATCAACACCAGTTGCATAGGCAGCGGTGAATCGGTCTCCGCGGCTACGGAGATGGAAAGTGCGTCGGCCCCCAAGGCCACCGGCAGCGTGCTGTTCGACCCCCCGGCCGTGGTGCTGGAGCTGCTGCTCGTGGCCCCCGGCCCGCTGGAGGGCTGGGAATCCGATCCGCCCTTCGTCACACACAACCGATCCACGGAGATGCGGTGCTTGAGGTTGCGCAACTCGAAAGTATGCGTCCCTCCGACGAGCTGGTAGTAGCGGCTGCACTCGGCGCAGCCGAACTCCAGGTCAGTCTGCGAGCCGTTGGGACCCTGATAGTTGACCGTCTCGATGAAGTGCCCGTCGATGTAGACGTCGGCGGTTTCGGACTTGGGGCTGCGCCCGAAGGTATAGGTCAGCGCGCCCGTCGAGCTTTCGAGGGTGAAGGTGAAGCTCATGTTGTGGTCCGGCGATCGCCCGGTGTGCATGCGGTAGTGCCCGTCGCTGGCGTCGGCATCCGCTACCGAGTGCCAGCCGTCGGTGTAGGCGATCTGCGAGGCATCGTCCTCGAAGCACACCTCACGCGCCAGGACGACGACGGCTACGGCGGCGGTGTCCTCCGCGCCGCAGTCGTTGGCAATGGTGTAGCTGAAGCTGTCATCGCCGATGAAGCCGCTGTTGGGGGCGTAGGTGACCGTGCCGTCGCCGTTGTTTACGGCCGTGCCGTTTGCCGGCTGGGTGACGGCCGTGACCGTCAGCGGCGGCTCGCCGCCGTCGGAGTCGTTGGCCACCACATTGATCGCCACCGGGTTGTTCTCCACGGTATCCGCCGCATCATCGACCGCATCGGGCGGGTTGCACACGCAGTTCTCGCTGCCCAGCAGCGTGTAGGTGCCCGTGCGGGCCAGGCCGTCGGGCATGTTGTCCGGCGTGAGCGTGGCCGTGTTGGGGGAGCGTATCCGCACCAGGAACATGGTCAGGTCCTGGCCGGGGGCAGGGTCGCCGATGGCGCTGCGGGCGAGCACCACGCGGATCGTGCCGTCGGCGCTGAAACCACTGGCCGGGTCGGCGGGAGTGCCCGCGTTCAAGGTCGGGTTGGCACTGTTGCCGCCGGTGGCAAGCGTGAAGAAGACCTGACTCAAGGCGTTGGTATGCATGCGGGCGGTGTAGTCCGTACCGTTGGGGGCGCGGAACAGAATCGGCCAGGTCGTATCCGGCGGTACGTTCTGCAGGCTCACGACCTTGAGCACGAAGGCGATCTTCCCCGCCCCCAGGTCGCCCGGCTCGGCCATGGACAGCTTCTGCATATCAATCGCCGGGCCGAAGAAGGTGGCCATGCCCACGGGAGTCGTGAAGTCCCCGGTTCCATCGGTCAGGATCGTCACGCCCGGAAGCTTGCAGGGATCCTCGGGCTCAGGAATGTCGGGACACTCCGGCGAGGCCTCGCCGCAGGCCTGACCCTCACCGGCGGAGTTCGTCGCCGTCACCTGATAGAAGTTCGCCTGGCTCGTGTCGTACGTCGTGTCGGTGTAGGTGTTGGTGTCCCCGCCCACCGTGGCCAGCAGAGAGAAGTTCGTTTCGCTGGCGGTGCGGCGGTAGACGTTGTAAGCGGTGATCGCCGATCCGCGATCGTCAGGCCGTGGCCAGGAAATGATCACCGCATTGCTCGTCGGGCAGCTATCGAAAGCAGCGCTCACCAGCGGCGCCGAGGGAACCTGCACCGCATCAAACTGCGAGAACATCCGCCGCCCGTTGACCTGCCGGGCCACCGAGGACACCGAGGTGAAGCTGTTCGGGCGCCCCTCGATGCACGGTCCGATGCAGCCGTCGGCATAGGCCACAAGAACTCGACCCTCGCGATCGATGTCCGAGTCGTTGAAGTCGAGCAGGTTTCGGGTTCCGTTGCCACAACCCGTACCCCCGCCGCAGATCGTTCCCCGCTGCACGGGATCATTCGGTGTGGCGTTGATGGTCGTCCAGGTGGCGCCGCCGTCGTAGGTATGAGAGACGAACAGGTACCAGTCGCCGGGCCAGTTCCGATCGTCGCCCAGCCCTCCCGGCGTGGGCTCGGTGGAGCCGAGGAAGGCAACCGCGGCGCGGTCCGGGTCGCCCGCTACCGCCACGGAGAATGCTGTGTGGCGGATGCCCGTCTGGTTGCCCACCACCATGTCCGCACCCACATCCGTGGTGTTGAACCACGTCAGTCCCTTGTCCTTGGAAACGGATACTTTGGGATGGCCGTCGCCGTCGCCGTACATCACGTAGACGGTGCCGTCCGTAGCGATTCCGACGGAGCCGTCCAAGTCGCTCTGCGTGCTGCCGGTGATCTCCCGCACGTCCCAGGTCAGGCCGTTGTTCTCGGAGACGACCACCGCCTGACGACCGTTGCACCCCTTGTTGGGCACGTACACGGTCCCGTCATTGGGGGCGACCTTCACCGCCCCGTGGAGTCCGTTGCACACCGTGGCGTTGTAGATGGGCACCGCCGGGCCAAAGGTGAGGCCACCGTTGTCACTGCGCGCGCACAGCGCATCCACGATGTCCTGCGAGCAGTAGTAGACGGCGTTGGGATAGATCGGGCCGTTGGGATCGCGGGTAAGCGGGGCAGCAAAGCGACCGCCGCCCACCGTCTGGTGATCCACGCCGGAGTTGATGCCGCTGCCCTGGCTGGGAACCCAGTTGTCGCCGTCGTCGTCGGTGTAGGCCATCAGGCTTTGCTTGGTGAAGATCGGCACCACCCCGGCCGGCGTCCCCAGACCGATTCCGAGCAACTGGGATACGAAGGTGCGTCCCGTGTCATGGTCGGTGAACAAGATGGGATCGCCGGTGAAGACGGAGGTCGTGGCGAAGTTCTTCTCCTCCCACGTGTCCTTGGCGGGCGAGGTGCAGTCATCGAAGGTGATCCGGAGCGTGTCCGTCAGAGCAATGAAAAAGACCTTCCCGGTCTTCCAGTTCACACCGATGGAGGGCTCGGGCCCGGTTCGCCCGATCGGGCTGGGCGGTTGATGGATGGCGTAGCTGAGCGGCTCGCCGCCTCCAGGGGCCGGCGGCGTCGCATGCTTCACCTCCGCCGCCCCCGCATAGCTGTCCGGCGTGCCGTCGCCGTCCACGTCGGGCCCGACGGCCGGGGCGAACGGCACTGCCACCACGGTGTAAGTGCCGGCCGGCGGATTATCTAGAACCACCACCTCCTGTTGTCCGGGGAAATTCCCCGTCCCGTCCACGAAGGCCCCATCGGGTCCGTAGACTTCCAGGTCCCAGTCGCCTACCGGCACCAACCGGATCTCAATGACGTAAGACCCGAACTCGGCCGACGGCGGCACGATGCTGAGCTGGAAGTTGTCGCAGTCGGGGTTGGTGGCTGACCCGCAGCCTCCACCTGTCGCAGGGCGCAACTCACCCGTCCACGTCACGAGAGGGTTGCCCTCCGAGACCGTGCCGCTTGGGGGAGTAGCTCCCCAAAGTAGCGACGGCACGAGAAAAACGCTGAGTCCAACCAAAGCTTTCAAAGTTGTCATCTGTTGCCTCCGAGTGGTTCCCGCAGTTGCGGTGCCCATCGCGCTTCCTTGCCGGCGACTGAGAAGAACTGCCCCGGCGAAGGCTGGTAGATAGGCTTTGGGCAACTCTGACAGGAGAAAGTTGAAAAAAAAGCGGGGTGCCTGGCGCGCCGGGATTGGCAACAGGACGGTGCCAGGGGAGAGCCGGGCCAAGCCGGCTCCCCCCTGACGGGCTTCTTTACTACCCCCCCTTCGGTTTTTCAAAGGCGACTCAAGGCCTTCTTGGCCAAGGCGGTGCTTTTCTCCAGTCGGGCCTGCTCGTCGGCCCAGCCGCCGGCGCTGATCCGAAAATAGGTCTGACCTTGCAAGACGTAGAGCGCTCCGACTCGTGTATCGCCGACCCAAAAGGCCTCCTCTCCAACACCATCCACCCTCACGGGTGCCCCGGCGTCCTTGTCTTCACGCGACTCGCGCCCGAACAGCTCCTTCCAATGTCGAGCGGGGTCCACGGGGGATGCGTGAGTAGGGTCGGTCCGGGTCACCTGGAGGCTGACGGATTTGGTGAACTCGGCCAGGGAGAAGAAACATTCGCTGAAGACAAATCCGCCGCTGGTGCGCCCTGAGCTCTTGGCGTTGGTCACCGGCTCACCCTGAATCGCCTCGATCTCGGCCGACGTCAGAAGGCTGCAGGGATCGGCGGCTCCCCGCCTGCTCTCTGCTTTACTCTCTGCGACGCGACTCGCCGACGAGGGTGAGGGACTCGGAGGGGAGGCCTGCTGCGCTGGGCAGGCAGCCAGGAGAAGGCCCAAAGCCGTCGTGATGGCCAAGCTGTGTTGCATCACATTTCCCTCCATTCAGCAGCATGTCTTCCGCAAGCCTGGCAGGGGCGCCGCACGATCGGCGCCCCTGTACATCAGCTCCTGATCAGTGCACCTGGATGTTTCCGCCTCCCAGGATGCCGGTGTGGGTGTGGATCACTGAGCCACCGGCATCACGGACGGTGATGGTGAAGCGATCGGCGCCGGCGCCAGGTTCGCCGTTGTCCTCCACGTCGGCCGTGTACGTACAGGCGGCGCCGGTATCTCGCCGCTCGCACGGACCGCTGAAGGTCGCCTGGGAACCGGTGATGCTCAGGGCATCGACCGTTCCCTTCAGGGAGATGCCGCCATTGCCGCTGTCGTAGCTGATGCGGCCAGTGGCCGATGCCGCTCCCTGCCTCTGGGCGTTGAACCCGAAGTTGGACTTGCCGCCGCTCGCGCTCGGGATCCAGCCGCCGCCGGTGACTTCGACATTGCCGGTAGGCGCTGGATTGACCGTGACGGTGACGATGGCGCTGTCTGAATCCGTCCCATCGCTGATCGTGTAGGTGAAGGAGTCTGTTCCGGTGAAACCGGCATCCGGCGTGTAGGTCACGGTGCCGTCGGGGTTGACCACGGTCGTACCGTTCGGCGGATCACCGGCATCTGTCACCGTGAGCGGGTCGCCGTCCGGATCGGTGTCGTTGGCCAGGACCGCGATCGTGACGGACGTGTCCTGCTGCGTGGCAGCCATGTCATCCACGGCTTCGGGCGGCCGGTTGCCATCGTCAAGAACCGTGACCGCGACCGTCGCCGTGTCCGACAGGTTCTGGTTGTCACGGATGGTGTATTCGAAGGCGTCGTCGCCGACGAAGCCCGCGTTCGGCGAGTAGGTGACGGTCGTGCCGTCCGTCGTCGCCGTGCCGTTGGCCGGCTGGCTGACGCTCTCCACGGTGAGCGGGCCGCCCTCGGGATCGGAGTCGTTGGCCAGGACATCGATGGTCACGGGGGTGTTCTCCGTGGTCGTGGCCATGTCGTTCTCGGCATTCGGCGGGCCCTCGCAGTCGCTGACCTCCAGCGTGTTGGTGAACTCGACATCGTCGATCCACCAGCCATGGCCGGGAGTCGCTCCGATGGCTATCTCGTCGCAGGCCAGTCGGAACCGCACCCGCACGCCGAGGCCGCCCAGGGCGCCCAAGTCGACGATCACCTGCTCCATCGGCGCCAGGACCGCGTCCAGGAATCCCCCGGTCCACGCTCTTCGTCCCGCAATCGGGCTGTTGAAGCCCGTATCAATGGTTCCGTTGTAGCCTCCCAGAACGAAGACGCCTCCCGCCGCCTCGACGTCAACCCACGTGGAGCCGCCGTCGGTGGTCACTTCCAGAACGCCGCCGTCGAACGTTTCCTCGAAGCGGAACCGATGCCAGAAGATGAGCTGACTCGTCGACGACAGATCCTGACTCGGGGCGACCAGCCTGTCATCTTTCAGGTCCAGCGTCGTCGCGTCGCTGAACCAGGACTGGATTGGGCTCGTGGCATTGGGGTCCGGAAGGACCTGCCAGGTTGGACTGGCCGGGCCCAGAGTGTTCACCGTCGTGTCCATACCCCAGCCGGGTTCGGGCGCTGGCTCGAGGTCGTCGAAGAACCTTCCCGTGGGAACCAGCGGGCAGAAGGGCACGACCGTTACGGCTACGTTGGCCGTGTCCGTAAGCCCGCCCGGATCACTGATCGTGTAGGTGAAGCTGTCGCTGCCGAAGAAGCCCGTGTTCGGGCTATAGGTCACCGTGCCGTCGCCGTTGTTGGTGGCCGTCCCGTTGGCGGGCTGTTTGACGGAGATCACCGTGAGCGGATCCCCGTTGGGATCCGAGTCGTTGGCCAGCACGTGGATCAGCACCGGAATGTTCTCCGTGGTGCTCGCCTCGTCATCCTGGGCAACCGGCGTACCCGCCACGCAGGAGCTCAGCCTGAAGGAGCCGTTTTCAGTTGAGTCTTCGGTCAGGAGGAGGCCGGAGCACTCTGCCCCAACGAAGGTCTGCGTCCTGGCGTTGACCGAGGTGAGGTCCTGCCCGGCCGCAGGATTGCCGACCTTGCTCGCCGCGATGGTGATGCGGATGGCGCCCTCCGCGGAAAACTCTCCATCGTCGGCGTTGCCCACCGTGGTAAACAGGTTGCCACTGAGCGTTCCGTAGGTAAAGGTCACGCCCGCAAGGCTGCAGTTGTTCATCGCTACGAAGTAATTAACTGCGTTGAACGTCCAGACGGTCCTCCAGGAAGCGTTCGCCGGAACCGTCGACAGGCTCCCCACCTTGGTGGTGACGACCATGTGCGGCGGCCCATCGGTGAGAAGACCCGCGAACGACACCGATTCAATGTCGAGCTGCGCTTGGCTGGGCGGGAGATCATCGCCGGACGGGTCAGTCAGGACGGTCATCCCAGGCACAACGCACGGATTCTCCGACACGTCGCCCGGACACCCCGGCGCGTGCTCGCCGCATGCGGCGCCCTCGCCGAGGGCATTGACCGCCGTCACCTGATAGAAGTAATTCTGGTTCGGATCCACCGAGTCGTCGTAGGTGTTGATGCCCGCCGCTACGCTGGCGATGAGCCCGAAGCTGCCGCTTGAGGTGCGACGGTAGACGTTGTAACCGGTGATCGGCGATCCGCGATCATCCGGCGTAGACCACGAAAGGTGCACGAGCGAGCGGTTGGCGTTGGGACAGTTGTCGAAGATGGCCATCACCGCCGGGGCGGAAGGCGCCGCCGGCCCGTCGAACTCGGCGTACATTCGCCGCCCGCTGACCTGCCGCGCGATGGTGGACCGCGCCGTGAAGCTGTTGGGGCGGGACAGCACGCACGGCCCGATGCAGCCGTCGGCGTAGCCGACCAGAACCCGCCCGAACCGGTCGATGGTGGCCCCGAAGAAGTCGAGAAGGTTGCGTGTCGCCGAGCCCTGCGGGTCAAAGCCGCCGGTGAAGATGGTACCCCGCTGCACGGGATCGTTCGGCGTGGCGTTGACGGTGGTCCAAGTGAGCCCCCCATCGTAGGTGTGCGCGACGTAGAGGTACCAATCCCCTGGCCAGTTGGGGTCATCGACACCGCCGGTTCCGGGCGGGCCGTTGGATGAGCCGTGGAACGCAAAAGCAGCGCGATTGGAATCTCCGGCCACGACCGCCGGAAAGACAGTGTTCGTGACGCCGAACGGGGCGCCCACGTTCTGGTAGTTAATCCAGTTGAGCCCCTTGTCCCGGGAGACGGCTGCCATCGCGTCGATGCCCCCGTTGTCCCAGCCGAAGTACAGCGTGCCGTCGCGGGCAACGCCGACTGACGGGTCGGTCTCGCCAGCCGCGGCCCCGGGAACCTTGCGTACGTCCCAGGTGATACCGTTGTCCTCCGACGCGACCACGGCCTGCTCTCCGTTGCAACCCTTGTTGGGAACATAGACCGTCCCGTCGACATCACTGACCTGGATATGGCCGTGCAGACCGCCGCACTCGGTCAGGTTGTAGATGGGTACCGCCGGGCCGAAGGTCAGTCCGCCGGTGTCGCTTCGGGCACACTGCGCCGTGGCAATATCTTGTGAACAGTAGTAGACGGCGTGTGGATACAAGGGGTGCGGCGGTGGAGGAGGCACGGCCGATTCATTGTATGGCCCGCCGCCCACGGTCTGATGATCTACCCCCGAGTTGATCCCGGCGCCCTGGCTGGGCGTCCAGGAATTGCCGTCGTTATCCGTGAAGGCCATCAGGCTCGTCTTGCCCGCCAGTTGTGAGACGAAGGTGCGCCCGGTGACGCGATCCGTAAAGAGGATCGGATCGGCCGATGCCAGGGACGTGGTGATGAAGCTCACGTCTTCCCACGTGTGCTGAGCCGGTGAGGAGCAGTCGTCGAAGTTGACCCGATAGGTGTCGAACCTCCCCAGAAACATCACCTTGTCGCTGTTGTAGTTGCAGCCGATGGACGGCTCGTCAGTACCGGGCTGGCCCAGCGGAGGAGGCGGCACATGGTTGAAGTAGGTGATCACTTCGCCAGGAGGAGGAGGCGGAGGCACGTCCTGCTTCTTGATCGTGGCCGTGGCGCTGTAGCTGTCGGGCAGCAGGTCGCCATCGACATCAGGGCCCACCATCGGTGCGAACGGTGCAGCGGCGACCGTGTAGGTCCCCGCCGTCGGGTTGCTCAGGAACACGAGCTCCACTTGACCGGGCGCATTCCCCGAGCTGGGACCAGCCGCGCCGCCGGGGCGGTACACTTGCATGTCCCAGTCGCCCAGGAGGGCTGGCTGGAGCTTGATTTCCACGAGGAACGGGCCAAACGCCGGGGAAGGCGGCACGATGGTCAGGGCGAAGTTGTCGCACGCCGCATCGTTGGGTCCGTTACACGTAGCCGACGCTGTCGCGGGCTTGATCGGCCCGGTCCAGGATGCGATCGGACTGGCCTCCGAGATCGTGCCCCCGGGGGGATTGGCTCCCCAAAGCACCGATGGCACCAGAAAAACACTCAGTCCCACCCATACTTTCAAAGTTGTCATGTCCTGCCTCCGCGTGGTTCCCGCAGTTGCGGTCTTGATCTCACCCGCCGACGACCGAGAAGAAATGGCCCGGCGATGGGTGGTAGAATGGCTCTGAGCAACTCTGACAGGAGAAAGTTGGAAAAAACTTCTGAGTATGTAGGCCTACCGCCCGGCGCGACTGCCGCTGCCGGGCATTTGCCAGGCGCTATCGCGGTTGTTTGCGGAGAAATAGCGGTTGTCGCCGTCCGAGGTAATTGAGCCGTCGGTGCTTACTCGATAGCCCAGCTCGGTCAGCGATTCCGGAGAGGCGTGCCCGTCGAGCCAGAGGACATTGCCCCGGCCGACGTGACGGGGATGAACTGCTGTTCGAAGAGGGGGTGAATCGTCCAGACCGGCCATCTCGCCGTGCTCCGGGTCCACCCGCGGAGGATCGAGATTAAAACCCTCGTTCCCATACGCGTTTTTGTGCCGGGCGCTGCGCCCGTCGCCGAAGGCGTTGTCTTCGTAAGGGGCCCGATCGCGCGATGCAAAGGTGGCCGCCGTGCCCATGGAATCACCCACCGCCACGCACTCGGCCGCCGCCTTCACGCTCGAGACGGTCACCGGCCAGTTCTTGTATGAGGTCAACAGGTTCTCTTTGAGCAGTCTGGCGTTGCCCAGGAACTGGTAGTTGTAGCCGTAGGAACCGTTGCGCTCGTCAACCCATTCCGGCGTTTCCGGGCACACGTATTGTTCGTTGCTGTAGTTCTGTCGGTCGCCGGGCTGCCCGAATCGGTCCACCTCGTTGGCACTTGGTCGGGGGTCCTCAAACGGCTTGAGGCCGACTTCGTTGCCCATCATGGCCAGGAACGTGGGCCGATACTTGATCCCGCCCAGAATGCGCGACCGCCAGCGATCGTCATCCAGTTTCGGCAGCCGTGCCGGAGGAAGGGCGTCGTGGTTGTTGTTGCTGTAGAGGAGCAGCCCCTGCCCGAGATTCCGCAGCCGCGAAAGGCAGACCACCCCCTTGCTCGAGGCCCGCGCCCGCGAGGCCGCCGGCATGAGGATGGAGATCAGCACCGCGATGATCGCAATGACCACCAGAAGCTCGATCAGCGTAAAGCCCGGTCTTGCTCGTTGCCGACCCATGCCAAACCCTCTAGCGATTCTCCCGGCAGGGGCCGCAAAATGCCAGCCGTGCGACCCACTCGACCTTGGTTAGAGGCCTACGCCCCAAAGTTTGACACTCAACCCTAACCTCAGGGGACGTAATACCAGGGTTGCGTCACGCCTGGGCCTAAAGGGTGTAGACGATCCGACCCCGGGTCAGCCCGCTTCGACCGGCGTTTGACAAACCGGCCCACGTATGCGACAATGCGGGGCTCAGCGAAAGAGAGGCAGGACACAAGGTCCAGTCCCACTTTCTTGGCAATTACCCTCGTCCTCTCAAAAGAGAAGGCGTTGCAGGCGGAGTGATTCATGATCAAGGCAGTCGATCTACGCAAAGGCAAGACCGTCCTCTACGACGGTCAGCTGTGCATCGTCCATGACGCCCAGCATGTGGCCAAGGGCAACAAGCGCAGCTACATGCAGGCCAAGATGAAGAACTTCAAAACCGGCGTCATCAGCGACGTGCGCTTCAGCGTCGATGACCGCATCGAGGTGCCCTACGTCGAACAGAAGCAGTTCGAGTTCCTCTATCGCGAGGGCGACAAGTTCATCGTCATGGACCTGGAGTCGTTCGATCAGGTGGCGGTGAGCGCCGACATCGTCGCCGACGCCGCCCAGTGGCTGCGCCCCAACGAAAAGGTTACTTGCGAAATCTACAACGGCGAAATGGTCTCCTTTATTCTCCCCAACACCGTCGAGCTGACCGTCAAGGACGCCCCCCCGGTGGTCAAAGGTTCCACGGCCACCAACCAGCTTAAGGAGGCGATCCTCGAAACCGGGGCCAAAGTCCGCGTGCCTCCTTTCATCGAAATCGGCGAACGCGTCTGCGTCGACACCCGCACCGGCGAATACCTCGAACGCGCCAAGTAGGCGGATCCAACCGCCCGATTACTACTCAAACTGAGCAGCTTTGGCCTAGGCCCGAAGGGCCGCCATAAATCAGCCCAGGCCAACGCCCTGGGGGTTCTTTCCGGCCCACAAACAGCCAAGCCCTGAAGGGCCTGCTAGAGGCGATGATCGCAACGCGTGCCATGCAACCTGACGCGCCGCATCACGCGGCGCTATCCCGCTCTTTCAGAGCTTCTGCGCTTCACTCTGGCAACTACGCAGGGCGATGCCCTGGGCTGTGCTATTTTGGCCCCTTCTATGAAGCCGGGTCTGTCAAGCGCCAAGGGTTCGATCGGCCTAACCTTCTATCCGAGCTTT
>SBAX01000073.1 GCA_005240095.1 Phycisphaera mikurensis | reverse complement strand
TCCCAATGCCGATCCGAGTCTGTTTGTCATCGACATTCTGGACTTCGGCACGTTCGTGTCGCAGTTCGGCGTGTGCTATGCCGATAACGACACGCCGTGCCCGGCCCATGATGCGGTTAACGCCGACATCAACGGCGACGGCTGCGTGACCATGGCGGACTACAACTTCGTCCTGAAGAACTTCCTGACTTCGGCGAAGGATTGCTGCTGTGGTCCGGAGGCAGGCGGCGCGTCCACTCCGATCACGGAGATCTCCGTGGATCAGCTGCGGCAGCTGGGTCTCTCTGACCTGACCGCGGCCGACCTCAACGGCGATGGCGTCGTGAACACGGACGACATGGACGCCTTCATGCAGGGCGCTCGCCCGACCAAGACGGGCGGCAACCGTGGTGGAAAGGGCCTCCGCTCGGGCCGGTAAGAACCGACCGATCGTAGCTCCCTGCCGGGAAGGAAAGCCTTCCCGGACAGGTAAGTAACCTAAGGCGGCGTATGCGGGCTCATGTGCCTCATACGCCGCCTTCTTTTTCTTCCTCGCGGGGCGCGTCGCGTGCCGCCTCCCCATTTCCTCAGTTCGATTGCATCCCATACCACGCAGTCCTGGATCACTGGAACCGAGATAACACTTTTTTCACTTGCTGCGGAATCCAGAGTGCCGCCGGAACTGTTACGCACCCTCGGCATTATGGTCGGGCCCTACGTGGATTTGCGTCCCGATGGGACGCTAGACTTCCCGGCACTGAAAGTGCCGGCGTCGGGCTCCCGCCTTGGTCGCCCTCCGTCTCAGGGCGTCCAGCTGGGACGCCGAGCGCCTCCGAAAGTGGCAGGCTATCCACAGCACGTTCCGCTGTGGCGCTGAAGCTGTCCGAAGGTTTCGGGCTGTTTCACGGTCTCTCTGCAGGGGGCCCAGTTGATTGCTCGCTCTTGCTCCAACAATCCCGGGCTAGAGTGCTTAACGCCCAAATCCCTTCAGGGTCGCCGTTGTCATTGGCCTTGATCCGGGGGCGGCGTCCGCCGGAGGCGGACTTGCCCCCGGCTTGTCGCGCAGGCTTTCAGCCTTCCGGTCTCTCCTCCACGCCAAACAGGTTCCTCCCTGCAAGAGAGAGGGGTTCAGCCGCCATTTTCTCAGCAGTTGCCGCGATCGCATCGTTTGGCATCTCGAATGAAACTGGGTGGACTCTCATGAGCACGTTCTACCCGCACCCCTTCGGGCTCCCGCCTTGGTCGCCCTCAGCCTGCCAGGGAGAGGTTGCTGTCTCACGGGCGTGCGGTGCGGGATTCGGCTTCGATCCGGCCGCGACGCTGCAGAGAATAGGCGATGAGCCACCAGAGCAGGGCCCAGGATGCTCCGGCCGACCATCCGGCGAGCACGTCGGTGGGCCAGTGCACGCCGAGGTACACGCGACTGGCGCCGACCAGCACGGTGATCCCGATGGACAGCACCAGCAGGTATGCCTTGACTCGGCGGCGGCGCTGGACGCGCATGAGCAGGGCTCCGAGGGTGAGGTAAGTCACGCCGGAGAGCATGGCGTGGCCGCTGGGGAAGCTGGCGGTGGAGACGTGCATTTCGTGCGGCACGACCTGAGGGCGCGGCCGGGCGAAGGCGTTCTTGAGGGTTAAGCTGGCTGCAAAGCCCGTGCCTACGGCCAGGAGCACCAGCCAGGCGGTGTGTCGCCTGCCCACCAGCACCAGGAAGCCGGCCACGCTGGCGCTCAGCAGTGTCAGCACCGTGACACCGCCCAGGGCGGTGATGTCCCGGGCCATCTCCTCCACCCACTGCGGGCCTAAGGGGTCCTCGGGACGGCCCGGTTCGCGGAGGGCCAGCAGCAGGCGCTCGTCGATCTGGCGGGTCTGCCCCTCGATGACCTCGTCGGCGATCTCGATGAACGCCCATGCCCCGCCGGCCAGGAGCGCCAGCACCAGAATCGCCAGCCACTCGCGGCGAAGTCTGCCGGCTATGGTGGAACTCGGCCTCGACATTCCGGCGATTCTACGAGCAGACGCTTGGACGGCGAACCAGGTGTGTGTGTCAACCGGCTTTTCTACGGGACGCGGCGCGGCGGGCGGGCTGCTGCTCGAACAGCGGACCGGGGCTGGGCAAGTCTTCGGCGCCGGAGCCATCGACCGGCGGCTTGTTTCGCTGTAGCCGGCGGCCCTTCGCGGTGGGCGGAGCGCTTCTTGCAGCGTTCTCAGGGCCATCGAGGGCATCGCCGGGCTTGATCTTCGCGAGTCGTTGCTCAGCTTGGCGGGCGTACTTCTTGGACAGCTCGAAGCCGATGAACTGGCGGCCGAGCTTCTTGGCCACAGCAGGCGTGGTGCCGCTGCCGGCGAATGGGTCGAGGACGACGTCACCTTCGTTGGAACTGGCGCGAATGATGCGGCCGAGGAGCTGCTCGGGCATCTGGCAGCCGTGCCAGCCGCGGCGCTCCTTGAATGTTCCGGCCACGCGGGAGAAGAACCACACGTCGCTTTCCGGCGGGAAGCGCTCGGGGATGTCCTGCGGGCGAAGGGTAAAGCCGTCGCGCGCGGCGACCTGCGGCCCAAGGACGGGGGCCATCATCCAGGTGTCGTCGGGCATGCGCCCGTCGGGGTCGGCGCGCTTGTCGCCGTAGACCAGCTCCCTTGCCGAGGGTACTCGGACGGCGAGGGAGTTGAAGGTGAACTTCTTGGGGTCCTTCACGAAGTGGAAAAGATGCGCGTGGCTGCGGGTGAACTTGTATTTGCAGTGTACGCCGAAGGTGTAGAACCAGATGACCCAGCTTCGGCAGTGAAAGCCCAGGTCACGGGTGCATAGGACCTTGAGTTCGGCGGCGAACTCATCGCCGATGGCCAGCCAGAAGGTGCCCGTGGGCTTGAGCACGCGGCTGACACCTTCGATCCATTGGCGCGACCAGGCGAGGTAGTCCTCGGCGGCGCGGCGATCGTCGTAGACGTCGTAGTCGTAGCCGATGTTGAAGGGCGGGTCGGCGAAGGCGAGGTCCACGGACTGGGGTTCAACCTGTTGGAGCAGCTTGAGGCAATCGCCCTGGTGGATCGTGTTGCTTGCCAACGGCATGGGTTCCCTCCGCCTCGTCGGCTCGTGCGATCGCGGCCTAAGCCTCCAAGCCGGCCTGATCGCCTTTGGCGAACTGGTACCACTGCCCGCGCTTAGTGTCAACGACGACGGCGAGTCTTGCGCGACCCGACCTGTGACTTTCGGCGAGTTCGTCCAGCACGTTTCTCGTTCGGCAATCCTAGGGAGGATCGGGCCGCCTCCCGGAAACGCCGGCAACGCCGCAGAGCATCTTTCGCCCGTTCTAACGAAGCGGACTCGCCCGGATAGCGGTAGGACACGGCGTAGCCAGAAAGCAGCGCGAGGTCCTCTCGATACGCATCCCAGATCGGTTCCAGCTCCAGAGTTCTTTCAAGTAGCTCAACGAGATTGTGGATCTTGGGAATGCTAAGGCCCGCCTCGCACATGCGAGCCTTCATGTATTTCTCGGCGCACTGTTGGGCATGGAAGCAAGCGGCGTCATAGTTCGGTCGACGCCGCGCTCGACACTCCCGCTCGACGGTAAAGAGGTCGCCCTCGGCTTTGGCAATCCACTCAGCCGTGGCTGGCTTCATACAAAACGATCCCGTCCTTGAGGATGTCTCGAATGAACGTGTCGCCCATTCGTAGCCGTCGGCGCACGTCCTGCGGCGAACGGACGAGCAGATCTACGGGGAACGTGGGCCTCAATCTCAGCTGAATGGCAACGGACTGCCGGACGCGGTCGCCGCGGGAAGGCGAGATGATCAGCAAATCGACGTCCGAGTCCTTTGT
>SBAX01000469.1 GCA_005240095.1 Phycisphaera mikurensis | reverse complement strand
CCCTTGGCGCTGGACCACCAGGCCAGACCCTCAGGCTTGTCGTCGGCGGTGGGGGTGATCGTTCCCCGAGCGTCGGCGCGGACCACGAAAATCGGGCTTTTGCTGTGCCCGTTGGTGATGACGAACAGATCGCCTGCGACCACCGGTCGCGGAACGGGGATGTCGCCGCCGTCGGAGAGGTTCCACAACTCCTTGCCGGTGGCCAGGTCATATCCGGCTATTTTCTTGTACCCGTTGCAGATGAGCTGGGTGAGGTCCTTGCCGACGTGGATCGAGGGCGTGGACCAGGTGGCCACGTCGCCGCGCTCTACGCGCAGGAGTTCCTTGCCGTCGTTCACATCGAGTGCAACCCAGAAGGATGCGTTGGCGGCGTCGCACTGCAGGATGACCTTGCCGTCGTGAATGATGGGTGAGGACGCTGTTCCCCAGGACATCTCCGTGAAGCGGTTCCAGGCGGAGTTGAGCGGGCCGAGGTTCTTCTTCCAGAGCAGCTTGCCTTCGGTGTCGTAGCAATAGAGCCCTTCGGAGCCGAAGAAGGCTAAGACGTGCTTGCCGTCGGTGGTCGGCGTGCCGTTGGCGTGCGTGGACTTGGGATGCCGCTTGAACATGGGCGCGCCCTTGTGAGCGGTCTGCTCCCATAGCGCCTTCCCGGTTGCCCGGTCCAGGCACAGGACCTTCCACTCCCACTCGCCGGTTTCCTGTGCAGAAGCGATGCTGCCGCCCATCCAGCCCTTGTCGAGCTTGGCGTCGAGGCCGACGGGCACGGCGGTGGTGAGATACACGCGATCGTCCCAGACGACGGGCGAGGAGTGGCCCAGTCCCGGGATCGGCGTCTTCCACTTGATGTTCTCGCCGGTTTCGACGTTCCACGTTACCGGCGGATCGCCCGAGCCCAGGCCGTTGCCGTTGGGCCCGCGAAACGAAGGCCAATTCCCGGCATGGGCACGAGAGGTCAGGGATGTACAGACCACGCAGCAGACCACTGCGCGAACAAACGAACTGCGCGCGAACATACGGGAACCTCCGACGTACTTCGGACCGGATTCGCGTTCGGGGGACGACCCGACCGCCACGTTGCGATTATCCACCAGCCGGCCGGGCGTCACAAATGTTGGAAAGTGTCGGGCGAGGCATGAAAAAAGCCACGGCCGTTCGCGGCCGTGGCTTGAGTTCATTCAATAATCCTGCGTCCGCGCGGACTGAAGTCCGCGGCTCAATTGCCAGGCTAGAACATGCTCCAGAGAAGCTGGTTGGTGACTTCGTGGTGGAACATGACCTCGCCGGGTTTTACGCGGGTGCCGATTTCCTTGGGGCAGCGGTCGGCGGCGCGCTGCTTGAGCTCCACATACTTGCCGTGGGATTCCTCGCCGAGGATGTCCACGGCCAGGCGGCTGGCCTTGAAGAGCCGGATAGCGTCGTAGATGTTGTCGGGCAGGAACCGCGTGCGGTAGCGCTTGCCTTCCGCATCGGGCGGAGGCGGCAGCTCGCCTTCCAGTCCTGTGCGCAGAAGCGTGTAGAACAGCAGGTACGGGTTGGCATCCGGTGACACGGAGCGGAACTCGATGCGGGCGCTGCGCTCATTGCCCAAGGGGATGCGGATCATGGCGGCGCGGTTGACGGCGGAGGCCTTGATCTGGTTGGGGGCCTCGAAGTGCGGATCGAGGCGGCGGTACGCATTCACGCTGGGGTTGAGCGCCAGGCAGATGTCCGTAGCGTTGTTGAGGATGCGATCCACGAAGCTCCACGCGTACTCGGAGATCCCGTCCGTTCCGTTCTTGTCGTAGAACAGGTTCTTGCCGTTGCGGTTGAGGGACATGTTGCAGTGCATGCCGCTGCCGTTGACGCCGGCCACGGGCTTGGGCAGGAAGCACGCGGTGAGCCCCATGCTGCGTGCCACCTGGCGGCACACCAGTTTGTAGAGGTGAATCTGGTCGGCGGTGACGACGGCTTCGGAATAACCGAAGTTCATCTCGAACTGTGACGGGGCGACCTCGGGGTGGTCCTTCTCGTTGGCCAGCCCCATGGCGCGGTGGGCCTCGGCGCAGCGGTCGATGAACTGCCGGAGGGGATCCTGCGGCAGGGAGTGGTAGTAGCCGCCGGTAGAGATGAACTCGAACTTGCCGGTCTCGTGATAGACCCGCTCCGCGTCCGTGCCCTTGAACAGGAAGCCCTCGATCTCCGGGGCGATGTTGAGGATCATCTTCTCGTTCTTGGCCATGTCCTCGAGGAACAGGCGCAGGCGGGAGCGGAAGTCGCACTTGTAGGGCGAGCCGTCCTGGGCGTGGACCTCGCCGAAGACGATGACCTTGCCGGGGCCGAAGATGTCCGCGGGCAGCCAGTAGAACGCCGGCCAGTCAAGCATGATCTTGAGGTCCGATTCGGCGATGTCGGAGAAGCCGCGGATGGACGAGCCGTCGAAGGTCAGGTTGTCGGCCGACTTAAGCAGGAACTTTTTGTCGTAGTCGAGCATGTGGAAGCGGCCTTCGAGGTCACAGAAGCACACCGTCAGGGCCTTGATCCGCTTCTCGTCGGTGAGGTATTTGCGGCGCTGCTCTTCGATCGTGCCGCGATTGACGCGCTCCAGGCGCTGCCGCTTGGCCTCGAGGTTCAGCTCCTCGAGTTCGTCGTAGGGGATGGTCAGGAATTTTCGCAGCTCGATCGTTTCCACTGCCGGTCTCCTTGGTACTGGTCCGATTTGCGTCAACGCCGGCGCCGCGCGGCGCCTGCGGGACCTAGTGGATGCTTTTTTTAGAGTAGATTGGCGCATTTGTCAATTAATTTCATTATCGAATAGATTAGCAACAAGGCAAATAGGCACAAATCACAGGCTATAGCGGCGGGCGAGGGGGGGTTTGACAGCCGCGTGACGGGCCGGTAACGTGCGCCAAAGGCCGTTCGAATGACCTTAAAGGCCCAGGGAGCGGGCCTATTTTTATGCCCCGGATGAGCCGGGCCGGCTTGGGAACGGTCTTAAGGCGGGTACCGTGAAAAGGCAACTCGAACATGCATGCGTCTTCGGCCTGGGCTGGGGCGACGAGGGCAAGGGGAAGGTGGTCGATCTGCTATGCCCCGGCTTCGATGTCGTGGTGCGCTACAACGGCGGGGCGAACGCCGGCCATACCGTTTGCGCAGGCGGCGAGACTTTCAAGCTCCATCTCCTTCCCACGGGCGTGCTCCATGAGAACGCCGTGGGGGTGATCGGACCGGGCGTGGTGGTTGATCCCCTGGCGCTCATCGCCGAGATCGATCAACTCGCCGCGCGGGGGATCGATGTTGTGCCCCGCCTGCGGGTCAGCGATCGGGCGCATGTGGTGCTGGCCTATCACAAGATCGAGGATCAGCTCAGCGAGAAGGCGGCGGGCGAAGCGGGGAAGATCGGGACGACGTCGCGGGGCATCGGGCCGTGCTATGCGGACAAGATGCGGCGTACGCCGGCCGTGCGCATGGCCGACTTGATGGACGAGCGCGACCTTGCCCCGCGCATTCGTGCCCTCGTCGAGGCCAAGCAGGCGGCCTTCCGTGCAGTGTACGGCACCGACGGTGGACTGGCTTTCGACGCGGTGATGAGCGACGTGCAAACGGCACGCTCGCGCATTTCGGGCGTGGTCTGCGACACGACCGCGTATCTCCATGAAGCGATGGACTCCGGGCGATCGTTGCTCTTCGAAGGGGCCAACGGTTTGTTGCTGGACGTGGACCATGGGACATACCCCTTTGTGACTTCCAGCAGCACGGGGCCCAACGGTATCGGGCCGGGCGCGGGCGTACCGCCAACGGTGGTGCGACGGCTCATCGGCGTCTGCAAGGCGTACTCGACGCGGGTAGGATCGGGACCGTTCGTGACGGAACTGAAGGACGCCGTAGGCGACCGCATACGTGAACGGGGCAAGGAATACGGGACGACCACGGGTCGGCCCCGGCGATGCGGCTGGTTTGACGCGGTAGCCTGCCGCTATTCGGCGCGGATCGGCGGGGCCACGGACATCGCCCTTCTGCACTTGGATACCCTGTCGGAGTTCGAGGAAATCGGCGTGTGCGTGGCCTATCGCTGCGAGGGCATAACCCTGCGAACGCTGCCCGCGAGCCTCTCGCAACTCGAAGCCTGCCAGCCGGTGATTGAGTTTCTGCCCGGCTGGTCGGGTGATCTGTCCGGAGTGCGGCATTTCGCCGAGCTGCCGACGAACGCCCGCGAATACATCGAGCGCATCGAGGCCCTGGTGGGCGTGCCCGTGTCCATCGCCGGCGTGGGACCGGACCGGTCGCAGACGCTGGTGCGCGGCGAGTTGCAGCGTATCGTGACGCCGCCGGAGCCGGTGGGAAGCCGGGAATAACGTGGCCGGTCGTCCGCGCGGGCTAAAGCCCGCGGCTCACCTTTTTTGATGGTCCATGTCTGAGCCGCCGCTTGATCCAAAGTCACACTTGGGCCTGCCGCCAGAGAAGCTTCCCCGCCACATCGCGATCATCATGGACGGGAACGGGCGCTGGGCGAAGCAGCGGAACCTGCCGCGCATTCTCGGCCATGAACAGGGAGCCAAGACCGTTCGGGCGATCGTCACGCACTGTGCCCGTTTGGGCATCGAGGCTCTGACCCTGTACAGCTTCTCTACCCAGAACTGGAAACGACCGAAGGAAGAAGTCGATTTCCTGATGGGCCTTTACGTCAAGTACCTCATCGCCGAGCGGGATACGATCATGAGCAACAATGTGCGTTTCCTGCACATCGGGCGTCGCGAGGGCCTGCCTGCGTCGGTGTTGAGCGAGATGGACAAGACCGTGGCGATGAGTGCCGCCAACACGGGGCTGAAGCTGTGTCTGGCTCTGAACTACGGCTCGCGGGACGAGATCGTGGACGCCGTTCGGCGCATCGCCGAGGACGTCCGCAGTGGACGCATTGCCTCGTCGCAGGTTGATGAATCGCTGGTCAGCGGTTCGCTGTACACGGCCGGGCTGCCCGACCCGGATCTGCTGGTCCGCACGGCCAACGAGCGCCGGGTGAGCAATTTTCTGCTGTGGCAGATCAGCTATGCGGAGATCCACGTCTGCCCCACCCTTTGGCCCGACTTCACGCCTGCGGACCTCGATGCGGCGATCCTCGATTTCGCGGCCCGCGAGCGTCGATTCGGGGACGTGCAGTCGCTGGCGCCCCATGAGAGGCGATGATATCGGTCGCGAATAACCCTCACGGCGCTGCTGCCGCTCCGTAACCCGCCAAGGCCGCGCCCGCGGCCGATATACGTGCCGAGTGTGGCGGCGGTGGCACCCTGGCGCCGCCCGTAGCCCATCAGATGCAGGTGACGGATGCAACGCAAGTCAATGCATCGCCGCATTGTGCTTGCGGCCATGGTGATCGGCTGGTCCGCGGCGGTGGCGCTGGCGCTGCATCGCCTCGGCACGTACAAGGCGACGCCCGGGCCTGCTACCATGCCGCCGGCGGTCTGGCCAAGCGAAGCGACCATCAAACCCGCCGGCGGGGCAGCGACGCTCCTGGTCTTCGCGCATCCGCACTGCCCGTGTACGCGGGCCACGCTGGCCCAGCTTGAGCGAGCACTTGCGCGAGTGGACGGCGGTGCGGCCTGCACGGTGCTGTTCATCCGACCGGATGGGGTCGAGCCGGGGTGGGAACGCACGGATATCAGCGAGCATGCTTCGCGGATTCCTGGGGTCGTGGTGGCCGTGGACCCCGAAGGCCGAGAGGCACGGCGGTTCAACGCACAAACCTCCGGGCATGTGCTGTTGTATGACCGCGACGGGCGGTTGCGGTTCACGGGTGGGATCACCGGGCTGCGCGGGCACGAGGGCGCCAATCGCGGATATGACCAGCTCGTGGCCTGTCTGGATGGGCAGTTGGTGGACGTAGCTTCCCAAGTCGTCTTCGGCTGTCCGCTGTTCGATCGCGGCGCCGAGCCGCAGTTGAGTGCATCACCATGACATTGGCTGATCCGCATCAAGGCAAACTGGCGTTGCGGACGCAGGAGCTGTTCGACGAGCATCGTCGGGCCATCTTCGTCCGCACCGACCGGTTGTTTGCGGGTCTGATGGTTCTGCAATGGCTCGCCGGGATTGTGGCGGCCCTGTGGCTCTCACCGCGCACATGGGCGGGACAGTCCAGCACGCTGCACCCGAATGTCCCGGCCTCCATCTACCTGGGCGGGGTCATCGCGGCGCTGCCATGTTGCCTGGCGATCAAGTCACCTGGGACGCGGACGACGCGGCACGTGATCGCCGCGGCGCAGATGCTGTTCAGCGCTTTGCTCATTCACCTGACGGGCGGACGGATCGAGACGCATTTTCACGTGTTCGGGTCGCTGGCCTTCCTGGCGTTCTACCGGGACTGGCCGGTACTGATCACCGCCACGATCGTCGTGGCCGTCGATCACCTCCTGCGTGGGCTTTACTGGCCCCAGTCCGTGTTCGGCATCGCCACGGCCAGCCCCTGGCGATGGGTCGAGCATGCCGGATGGGTGCTGTTCGAAGACGCGTTTCTGCTCCGTGCCTGCCGCCAGGGTCTCGCGGAGATGCATTCCATTGCCCGGCAGCGGGCCGAGTTGGAGAGCACCAATGAAATGGTCACGGCCCAGGTGCATGAAAGGACCAAGGCCCTGCACGCCAGCGAGGCCCGGGCCCGAGCCATCATTGATCACGCCGCGGACGGCATCGTGACCATCGATGAAGCCGGGATCGTGCTGGCGTTCAACCTCGCCGCCGAGCACATGTTCGGCCATTGCTCCGGCGACGTCGTGGGCAAGAACGTCAGCCTGCTCATGCCGTCTCCGCAGCGTGAGGAGCACGACGGATACCTTCGGCGGTATCTGGCCACGGGTGAGCAAAGGATCATCGGCCAGTGCCGCGAGATCTTTGCGCGGCGAAGCGACGGCAAGCCGTTTCCCATCGAGCTGCATGTCAGCGAAATCGCCACGGAGAAGGGCCTCATCTTTACCGGGGTGGTGCGCGATCTGACCGAACGCAAGCGTGCCGAGCAGGTTGCCGCGGAGCGGAGCATGCTCGCCCAGTTCGCGGCGGAGGTGGGCGTGGCCCTCACTCATGGAACCGACTTGCGCTCCATGCTCCAGCACAGTTGCGAGGCCATGGTCAAGCACCTGGACGCCGCCTTCGCCCGCATCTGGACGCTCAATGAGGAGACCAACACCCTGGAGCTGGAGGGCAGCGCCGGCATGTACACTCAAATCGACGGCGACGATGCCCGCGTGCCGGTGGGGGAATCGAAGATCGGGCTGATCGCCCAGGAGCGCAAGGCCCATCTGACCAACGCTGTGGTCAGCGATCCGCAGGTGGGCAATCAGGAATGGGCCAAGAAGGAGGGCATGGTCTCCTTTGCGGGCTATCCCCTGATGGTAGGCAACCGCGTGGTAGGGGTGATGGCCATGTTCGCTCGCAAGCCGCTTTCCGAACTGGTCACCGACGCCATGGCCTCGGCGGGCGATACCGTCGCCTTGGGGATCGAGCGACACCGCGCCGTGGCGGCGCTACGGGTCTCAGAACGACAGGCCAATGCCGCCAACGTGGCGAAGAGCGCCTTCCTGGCCAACATGAGCCACGAAATTCGCACTCCCATGACGGTGATCATCGGGTACACGGAGATGCTCGCCCAGATGGCCGGCGAGAAGCAGGCCCCGCCAGAGTGCATGGAGACGCTGGAGGTCATCCGCCGCAACGGCCAGCACCTTCTCGCGCTCATCAACGACATCCTCGACCATTCCAAGATCGAAGCCGGCAAGCTGACCATGTCGCGGACGCGGTGTGACTTCGACTCAGTGCTCGCGGATGTACAGTCCACGCTGCGGGTCCGGGCCCTGGAGAAGGGCCTGACCCTGTCCACCGAGTGCATCGGGCAGATCCCCCGGCGCATCGAAACCGATCCTGCCCGCCTGCGCCAGATTCTGATCAACCTCCTGGGCAACGCGATCAAGTTCACGGAGAAGGGCGGCGTTCACATGACCGTACGAATGCTGGAAAGCGACGGGGCGCCTCCGCGGCTGCAACTCGACTTCGCCGACACCGGTATGGGGATGACCCCCCAGCAGGCCGCGCGGATCTTTCAACCCTTCGTGCAGGGTGATGACTCCACGACACGGCGTTTCGGCGGCACGGGCCTGGGACTGACCATCTCCAAACGGCTCGCGGAAATGCTGGGCGGGGACTTGGCCGTCGTGGATACGAAACCCGGCGTGGGCACACGATTCCGGCTGACCATCGATCCGGGCCCGGTGGGCGATGCGGAAATGATCGATTACATCCCGGACGCCGTATTGGTCAGCGAGCCGGCGCCGCGGGCGGTCGATTGGAAGGACCGACCAACGCCCCTGCGGGTTCTGTTGGCTGAGGATGGCCTCGACAATCAGCGCTTGATCGCGGGCATCCTTCGCCGCGCAGGCGCGGATGTGGCCATTGCGGAGAACGGGCGCATCGCCGTGGACAAGGCGCTCGCCGCGTGGCGCGACGGGCGGGCCTACGACGCGGTGCTCATGGACATGCAAATGCCTGAAATGGACGGATATGAAGCCACCCGTTGCCTCCGCCGTGAAGGCTACGCTCGCCCGATCGTGGCCCTGACCGCCCACGCCATGATCGGCGACCGCGAAAAGTCGCTCGAAGCAGGATGTGATGACTACGCCACGAAACCCATTGACCGCGCTCACCTCCTCCATCTCATTGACAAGTATGCCCGCCGCGACGCGGCGGCCGTGACGACTGCATAGCCGGTCAATCGCCCCTCTAAGCTGTCGGTAAGGCCATCATCCGCTACACTTTGTGCCATGCTTTCCTTGGCAAGCGTCTGGATCGCGCTGGCGTCGTTTGTCCTGGCGGTAGCGATGCTGATTTACCGGCCGGCGATGACCGACGTGACGATTCTGCTTGTGCTGTACTTCGGATCGCCGGGGGCGTTATGCCTCGCGGGGCTCACGCTCTGGGCGTATCGCAAGGACATGGGCGACGATCCCGGTGTGGCGGCGCGGCGGATTCAGGCCAAGGTCGCGATCGGGCTTGCGATTGTAGCCGCCGCCATCGTGTACGCCCTGATCATTCTCTCCGCCAAGCTGGAGCCGACCTAGCCCAGGCCGAAAGCTAACCTTTCAAGATTGACCGACAGGACTATAATCTGCGTAGAACAGGAGGCTGAGCGGTGCGCGTCATTCTGAACGGTCAAGACGCGGATGTTCTCGAGGGCATCACTGTTGCTCAAGTGCTGGCGGATCGCGGGCTGGCTCCGGTCCGCGTGGCGGTGGAGATCAACGAGGACCTTGTTCCGCGGCGGGCTTTTGAGCAGACGGAAATCCGCGATGGCGATCGCATCGAGATCGTCACGTTGGTCGGGGGGGGATGATGGCAGGCGATACCTATCGCATCGGTTCCTTCGAGTTCGGCTCACGGCTCTTCGTGGGCACGGGCAAGTACAAGAACTTCGATGTAATGAGCGCGGCTCTTAGGGCGTCGGAATGTGAAGTTGTCACCGTGGCCGTGCGCCGCGACGTCCTGGCGCCGGAGGGCGGGCCGCGTCCGGGCAACATCCTCGACTACCTCGATCTGTCGCGCTACACCGTCCTGCCCAACACCGCGGGATGTTTTTCCGCCAAGGACGCGATCCGCTCGGCGCGGCTGAGCCGTGAGCTCCTGGAGGGCCTCGGAAACCGTGGGGCCAAGTGGGTCAAGATCGAAGTT
>SBAX01000446.1 GCA_005240095.1 Phycisphaera mikurensis | reverse complement strand
CGCCTTCACCGCACAGCAGCTCAGCACGCCACGAATCTTGTTCACCACCAAGCCGGCCAGCGCCTCGCCGTCCACGTCCTCCGCAATCACCAGCAACGAGCTGCCGGAAGTGGCGATGGCCTCGAGCACGGGCACGAAGTCCCGCAGGTTGGAGATCTTCTTCTCATAGATGAGGATCTTGGGGTCCTTCAGCACGCATTCCAGCGAGCTGGGGTTGGTCATGAAATACGGCGAGAGGAAGCCCTTGTCGAACTGCATGCCGTCCACGACTTCCTTTTCCGTCGCCAGGCTCTTGCCTTCTTCGACCTCCACCACCCCCTCGGTGCCTACCGCCTCCAGGGCGCTGGCCAGGAGCCTGCCGACCTCCTCGTCGCCGTTGGCGGAGATGGTGGCGATCTTGGCCAGGTCGTCGTTGGAGCGGACCTTCACGCTCATGCCCTTGATGGCCTCGACGGCCGCGGCGACGGCCTGTTCGATGCCGCGCTTGACCGCCATGGGGTTCGCCCCGGACGACACCGCCCGGCAGCCCGCGCGATAGATGGCCTCCGCCAGCACGGTAGCCGCGGTCGTGCCATCACCGACTTCGTCGCTGGTCTTGGAGGCCACCTGATTGATCAGCTTGGCCCCCATGTTCTCGAACGGGCCGGGCAGCTCCACTTCCTTGCTGACCGTCACGCCGTCCTTGGTGATCCGCGGGGAGCCGAAGGACTTCTGCAGGATCACGTTGCGCCCGGTGGGCCCCATGGTCACCTTCACCGCCCCCGCGAGCTTGGATACGCCGTCCAGGATTTGCTGCCGCGCCTCCTGGGCAAACATCAGTTGCTTAGCCATGAATGACCTCTCCGTTCAGAGCACCAGGCGTGAGCCCGGTGACCTCCAATCTCAGAGCACGGGGCGCGAGCCCCGTGACCGCACTTGGTTAATGTGACCACGGGCTTGCGCCCGTGGCTCTGACCTACTCCTCCACAATCGCGAGGATGTCGCTTTCCCGAAGGACGACGTACTTGTCGCTGCCGAAGTCAATCTCCGTTCCGGAATACTTGCCGTAGAAGACCTCGTCCCCGATTTCGACGCTCAGTTCGCCGCGCTTGCCGTTGTCCAGCATCTTGCCCGGGCCGACAGCGATGATCGTGCCGCGCTGCGGCTTTTCCTTGGCCGTGTCGGGCAGAATGATGCCGCCGGCCGTGGTCTCCGTGGCCTCGCTGGGCTCCACCAGAACGCGGTCGTCCATGGGGCGGAACTTGATCTTCCCTCTCGTCTTCGCCGGGCTCGCCGTTGCCGTTGCCATTATCTCGTCTCTCCTGCTTATGCCCTTTATCTCTTCGTTCCCCCTCTCCCTGGAAGGGAGAGGGACGGGGTGAGGGTCGCTTCGTGAAGATCGTGCGCCCTCCTCTCACCCTAACCCTCTCCCCCAGGGGGAGAGGGGATGCTTTAGTAGTCCATGTCCTCGTCCATGCCGCCGGGCATCTGCTCGTCACCCTTGTCCTTGCCCTTGGGCTTCTCGGAGATACACACCTCCGTGCTCAGCAGCACGCGGGCCACGCTGCTGCCGTTTTCCAGGGCGGAGCGGACGACCTTCGTGGGATCGATCACCCCGTCCTTGATCAGGTCAGTGTATTCGCCGGTGTCGGCGTTGAAGCCGAACGAACCGCCCTTCTCCAGGACTTTGTGCAGCACCACACCGGGGTTGTACCCGGCGTTGGCCGCGATCTGCCGCAGCGGCGCCGCCAGTGCCTCGCGGACGATTTCCACGCCGAGCTGCTCGTCGCCGGGAAGATCGAGCTTGTCCAGCGCCGGCGCCGCCCGCAGCAAGGCCACTCCGCCGCCGGGCACGATGCCCTCTTCCAGGGCCGCACGCGTGGCGTGCAGGGCGTCTTCGATGCGGGCCTTCTTTTCCTTCAGCTCGGTTTCGGTGGCCGCGCCGACGTTGATCTGGGCCACGCCGCCAACCAGCTTCGCACGGCGCTCCTCAAGCTTCTCGCGGTCGTAGTCGGAGGTAGTGGTTTCGATTTCCGCGGCGATCTGCTTGATGCGCCCCTGGATTTCGCTCGTCGAGCCCGCGCCCTCGATGATCGTGGTGTTGTTGGCATCGACGCGAATCTTCTTCGCCTGCCCCAGCTCCTTGATGGAGATGCTCTCCAGATCGAGCCCCAGGTCCTTCATGATCGCGGTGGCCCCGGTGAGGATGGCTATGTCACCGAGCATGGCCTTGCGGCGGTCGCCGTAGCCCGGCGCCTTGACGGCGCAGACTTCGAGGATGCCGCGGAGCTTGTTGACCACCAGCGTGGCCAGAGCCTCGCCCTCGATGTCCTCGGCGATGATCAGCATCGGACGCTTGGCCTTGGCGACCTTCTCCAGAATGGGGATCAGCTTCGGCACGCTGCTGATCTTGTCCTCATGGATGAGGACGAACGCCTTATCGAAGGCGCACTCCATTTCTTCCTGATTGGTGACAAAGTGGGGGGAGAGGAAGCCGCGATCGAACTGCATGCCCTCGACGACATCGACAACGGTCTCGGAGGTCTTGCCCTCTTCGACGGTGATAACGCCGTCCTTGCCGACTTTCTCGAAGCAGTCGGCCAGGAGCTTGCCGATGGTCTCGTCGTTGTTGGCCGAGATGCGGGCCACGTTGACGATGTCTTCGCGCTTCCCGACCTTCACCGGGCGGGACTGCTCCTTGAGCGCCTCGATCACCTTGCTAACCGCCTTCTGAATCCCGCGGTTGATGGCGTTGGCATCGGAGCCCGCCGCGATGTTGCGCAGCCCGGTTTGAAAGATCGCTTCTGCGAGCACTGTCGCGGTGGTGGTTCCGTCGCCGGCGACTTCGCTGGTCTTGCTCGCCGCTTCCTTGACGAGCTGAGCCCCCATGTTTTCGTATTTGTCGAGCAGCTCGACTTCCTCGGCCACGGTGACCCCGTCCTTGGTCACGTTCGGCCCGCCCCATCCCTTGTCGATGACGGCGTTTCGACCACGCGGCCCGAGGGTCGCCTTGACCGCCCCGGCCAGTTTCTGCACCCCGTTCCACAGCGCTTTCCGCGCCTCTTGCTCGTAGGCCAACTGCTTGACCGCCATGGTGATCTTCTCCTCGCTTAGGTTGCAAGCCCGTGACGACCGATGCCTTAGCCCGGATGTTCCACTCCGCCCGGCTAGGCGTACCGATCCTTGCTTGACCGATTGCAAGCCCCGGACCACACCGCCGGATTCCTCGCGCGAACATGTAAGTCCTTGATTGACAAGAACTTAGGTGGCTCCGCTTCCCGACGGGATACCAACCCTTCTCCTGCCAGCTTGGCAGGGGGCGGTCGGGCCGTCACCAGTCCGTGCCAAAATGACAGCGGACGTGGCGGCAGGTCGGTAGCCGAATACCATACGGGAATGCCCGGTTTCATTGGCCGGTGGCTCGCTCGCCACCGCCACCCGTTTTCGCTGGCGCTGCACGCCATCGCCATACCGCTGCTCCCTGCGGCCGGGGTGCTGGCCGTCGTGCAGCTTGCCGACGCCGCCTGGGAACTCTGGTGGCGACCGGTGGCTCTGGTCGTGGTCAGCTACGTCCTGCAATGGGTCGGACACCGCGTGGAGGGCAACGACATGGGCGAGGTGGTACTCATCAAGAAACTCGTCGGCCTGCCCTATGTGGCCGTCTCCCCGCGTTTGGATCGCCAAGGCCAATCCGACTGCCCGCCGCGTGAGCGCGCCTCATGACTCCGCCCGCTGCGATCGTCCGCCGCGCGACCCTCGCCGACCTCGACGTCGTCGTGCAGTTCAACGCCGCCATGGCCCGCGAAACCGAGGACAAAGTCCTCGATCCCGCGACTCTGCGCGAAGGCGTGCGCCAGGCACTCTGCGATCCGCATCGCTCCCTCTATTTCCTGGCCGAAGTCGACGGCATCGTCGCCGGGCAGACCATGGTGACGTTCGAATGGAGCGATTGGCGTAACGCCTATTTCTGGTGGATCCAGAGCGTGTACGTCGATCCGCGTTTTCGCCGCCGGGGAGTCTTTCGCGCCCTGCACGAGCACATCCGCCGCGAGGCCAAAAGCCGCCCCGACGTCTGCGGCCTGCGCCTCTATGTGTTCAAGGACAACCACCGCGCCCAGGAAACCTACCGCCAGCTCGGCATGCCCGTCTGCGACTACCTTATGTGCGAAGAGGATTGGTCTGTCAGGCAAGCGTAGCGTCGCCCCTTGTGGGCGGCGCTTGAATGCAGTGGCGCACCTATGGCCAGGCGCTGCAATGGCGAAGAGGACTGGTCTACTGTGAAAGGATTTGAGATTTCAAATATCAGATCTCGGATCTTGAGAAAAGATCAGATCTCAGATCTCAAATTTGAGGTTTTGAAATATCAAGATCTCGAATCTTCGTTCGCAGAGCTCACAGCTCAGATTTCATAGCCTGACCATTCCTCTGCCGGCGGGATGGGGCCGGGAGGGGCAGCGTTCGCCGCGGGGACGTCCAGGTATGCCCGGCAGTTCGGACAGGTCCCAACGCGCCCTCGCTGGCCGGCGGGGAAGGTCGTCTTGATCCCGCACGCTTCGCACGCCACCTCTATGGCAGGCTCGGTAGCCACGGCACGCTTGCGGGCCTCTATGTCTGCCGCGTGCTGCTCTAATAATGCGGAAGCTCGAGGCGCCTGCTCACTATCCGCGACGCAGACCTCCACGCCCAGCGGTGCGACTGCGAACGGATACAGGCCGCTGGCCCCGTAACGATCCTTCACGAAGGCCGCGATCGCCTGCTCCTCCAGCCAGACCACCACAATGTCTGCCTCGCCCACGTCCGCTGCACGATACACGCATTGCAGGTCATGAGTCATTTGGCTGTTCGCCATAGTCCACAGCGGCACGGATATCATCGATCGTCAGCTGCGGGTAGTGATCGATGATCTGCTCGGGCGTCAGCCCCTCGGCAAGGCTATCGAGAATGATGGCAATGTAGATTCGCGTGCCCTTGATGCAAGGCTTGCCCGCACACACCGCCGGGTCCACGCTGATTCGTTCAAGAAGTTTATCGTTTGGCATATCGCTCGTCCTATCGCCGGTCTCGCGTCGTCTTCCGCATAATCATTATACACACGCCTACGTCGCCGCCAGTTTGCGAAGGACAAACGGCAAAATGCCGCCGTTCTTGTAGTATTCGACCTCCACGGCGGTATCGATGCGTGACACTAGAGTGATCGTGCGGGTGGCCCGGGTGGCGGGGTCGGTGAGGCGTACTTCGACGTCCTGGCCGGGGGCTAAGTCGGCGCCCTCACCCCGGCCCTCTCCCAGGGGGAGAGGGAGGAGGTCGAAGACCTCCTGGCCGGTGATGCCCAGCGATTCGCGGCTTTCGCCGGGGCGGAATTGCAGCGGCCACACGCCCATGCCGATCAGGTTGCTGCGGTGGATACGCTCGTAGCTCTCCGCAATCACTGCCCGCACGCCCAGCAGCAGCGTGCCCTTGGCCGCCCAGTCCCGCGAGGAACCCGTGCCGTACTCCTTGCCGGCGATCACCAGCAGAGGCGTTCCTTCTTTCTTGTACTCTTCGGCGGCGTCGAATACGGTCATCTGTTTTCCGCTGGGAAGGTGAACGGTCACGCCTCCCTCGGTGCCCGGAGCGAGCAGGTTCCGCAGGCGAATGTTCGCGAACGTGCCCCGCGTCATCACCCGATCATTGCCCCGCCGCGAGCCGTAGCTGTTGAAGTCCTTGGGTTTAACCCCGTGCTCCTGAAGGTATTTGCCTGCCGGCGAATCCGCCTTGATGGAACCGGCCGGAGAGATGTGGTCCGTGGTCACCGAGT
>SBAX01000022.1 GCA_005240095.1 Phycisphaera mikurensis | reverse complement strand
TCCTTACTCCTGCCAGAAACCGGAAACCCTTGATCCGGCAGGAGTTATCGTTCGTCGATCTTCAAATTCTTGAGCCCACCTTGCGCTGTACTGCTAATCCCCTGGGAGAACGCCGCTAGAGATTCTGTTCCACGCCCTGTAGAATTGCCTCCAAGCTCATCATCGTTGCGGCTCGAGACAAGACGAGCGAACCCGAGTTGCCTCCGGATCGTGGCCAATGGCGCAAGTGGTTATCGAGAACCCCGTCCTCAACTCGCCCTTCAAGGAGCCGAAGAAGCACTTCCGCTTCGGTGAAGAGGGGATCACCGACGAGGTCATCGAAGATCGCCGCGCTAGTTCGTACTTCATCCCTATCGCTCGCCCAAAGAAAAAGGGTAAGCAGCTCCAGTTCGACACCGAATGGACGAAGGACCGCATCGAGGAGAACCGCCTTGTCAACCAGATCCGCCAGCGGGTGAAGCTCTGGCGGGAAGGCGGACACGTCGGCGTCACACCCACCACCGCCCGCCTCGTTGAGTATTGGACCAACCCGGAGCGCGAGAAGAAGCTCTTCTTCTGCCAGATCGAGGCCCTGGAGACCGCCATCTACATCACCGAGGTCGCCAAGAAATATGGCGACGCCTGGATCGAGAATCACCTTCGCGACGCCAACGACACCTCCAACCCCGGCCTCCCGCGAATCGCCTTCAAGATGGCGACCGGCTCGGGCAAGACGGTCGTCATGGCCATGCTCATCGCGTGGCACGCCCTCAACAAGTTCACCAACGCCCAGGACGCCCGCTTTACCGACACGTTTCTGATCGTCACGCCGGGCATCACCATCCGCGACCGGCTCCGCGTGCTGTTACCCAACGACCCCGAGAACTACTATCGTCAGCGTGACATCATCTCACCCGAGCTTCTCGAGAAGCTCCAACAGGCCAAGCTCATCATCACCAACTTTCATGCCTTCAAGCCCCGCGAGAAGGTGGCGGCGGGGAGGCTGACCAAGGCGATTCTCTCCGAGGGCGAAACCGGCGTCTTCACCGAGACGCCCGACCAGATGGTGCGCCGCGTCTGCCGGGAGCTTGGCAACAAGAAGAACATCATCGTGATCAACGATGAAGCCCATCACTGCTATCGCCGCAAACCCGATGGCGAGGACGAGCCACTCACCGGCGATGAGCGGAAGGAAGCCGAGAAGCGGGAGGAAGAGGCCCGCGTGTGGATCTCCGGCGTGGAGGCGGTGAAGACCAAGATCGGCCTGAAGGCCATCTACGACCTGTCCGCCACGCCCTTTTTCCTGCGGGGGTCCGGTTACTCAGAAGGCACGCTGTTCCCGTGGGTCGTGTCCGACTTCTCACTCATCGACGCCATCGAGAGCGGCATCGTGAAGGTACCCCGCGTGCCCGTCGCCGATGATTCCATGACCGGCGAGCAGCCCACCTACCGCGACCTTTGGATTCGCATCCGCGAGGATTTGCCCAAGAAGGGCCGCAAGACCGAGGCCGTCAGCGGCGAGCCAAAGCTCCCCGCCGAGTTGCAGGGGGCGCTTCACAGTCTCTACAGCAACTACGAGAAGTACTACCGCCTGTGGGAGAAGAACGAGGCCGCGCGAGTGAGCGGCCAGACTCCGCCGGTCTTCATCGTGGTTTGCAACAACACCAACGTTTCGAAGATGGTCTTCGACTACATCGCCGGTTGGGAGAAGCCGCTCCCCGACGAAAGCGTCGTGGTCCAGGCCGGACAGTTGCCTATCTTTCGCAATGACGACGAACACGGCGGCTGGCTCCATCGTCCGAACACGATCCTGGTCGATAGCGAGCAGCTCGAATCCGGCGAGGCCATGAGTTCGGAGTTTAAGAGCATCGCCGCCCGCGAGATCGACGAGTTCAAGGCCGACTACCGCAAACGCTTCCCCGGCCGCGACACCGAAAACCTCACCGACGAAGACCTGCTCCGCGAGGTGATGAACACCGTCGGGAAACCGGGAAAGCTCGGCGAACAGGTCAAGTGCGTGGTGAGCGTGTCCATGCTCACCGAGGGCTGGGATGCCAACACGGTCACGCACATCCTCGGCGTACGGGCCTTTGGGACGCAGCTCCTGTGCGAGCAGGTGGTAGGGCGCGGGCTACGCCGCAAGAGCTACACGGCCAACGATGCCGGCATGTTCGACGCCGAATATGCCGAGGTCTACGGCGTTCCCTTCTCCTTCATCCCTTGCAGTGGGGCAACGCCCGAACCCAAGCCGCCCAAGCCCGTCACCCGTGTCCGCGCCCTCGAAGAACGCATCAATTGTGAGATCACCTTCCCGCGCCTCTCCGGTTACCGCTACGACATCGACGGCGAGGCCCTGCCCACGCCGGTCTTCGATGCCGATGCCGCCCTTGCCCTGAGCACGGAGACCATCCCGACGCGAACCGAACTGGACCCCATCGTCGGCGAGAGGAGCGTCCACATGCTCGACGACCTGCGTTCGGAGCGTGAGGCGACGGTGATCTTTGTGGTGGCCCGGCGGACGCTGGAAAAGTACTTTCGGGATGAAGACGGGAACTTCAAGCCCTGGCTGTTCCCTCAATTGCTGGGGATCACTCGGCGCTGGCTGGGCGAGTGCGTGCAGCGCAAAGACAACGCCTTCAACCAGATGCTTCTGCTACACGAACTCACCCACGACGCCGCCGACCGTATCTACAAGGCCATCGTCAAGGGTGGGAGGAGCACCAACGCGGCCCCACGACTGTTGCCCATCCTTCGCCCCTACGACACGGTGGGCTCCACGCAATATGTTGATTTCGACACGACGCGCCCGACCTACAAGACGCGACCCGATCGGTGCCACGTTTCCCACGTTGTCGCGGACACCGATTCGTGGGAGCAGAAGATGGCGCAGACCCTCGAGGACGACGAGCTGCCGGTGATCCGCTACGTGAAGAACCAGAATCTCGGCTTCGCCATCCCCTACACGCTCAACGGTGAGGAACACCAGTATCACCCGGACTTCATCGTTCACGTGGCCGACGGCCACGGCCCGGATGACCCGCTCCAGCTCATCATCGAGGTCACCGGCGAGAAGAAAAAAGACAAGGCCGCCAAGGTCAGCACGGCCCGCAACCTATGGGTTCCGGCGGTCAACAACCACGGCGGCTACGGCCGCTGGGCCTTCGTCGAGATCGACGATCCTTGGGACGCGAAGAATGCGATCCGAGCCAAGGACCTGCGCTCAGCCTAAGCACCTTCAAGTATTGTGCCACGCGATAAGCGGAAGCGGTTCGGAGTCGCCAATCAGCTTCTGGACCGATTTCTCGATCGGGTAGAGGTAATTCGGTATCCAGACGGTCTTGATCTGCTCCGCCGGAATCCAGTCGTTGGGCGCGGGATGATACCGCGTGGTCTGCGAGCCGTTGTACAGCTCGCGATAGTGCTTCCAGATGTGCTCATATCGCTTGACGCGCTTGAGAACGTGATTTCGAGATTCGTGGCTCGTGTGGTTCGGCTGTCCATCAAACGCGATCAGCGTCTCGATCGCATGAACCGCCGCGTAAAACGCGCCCGTCAGTATCCAGTCACAGAACTTGTCGGGCAGGAAGGCGATGAACTCTCGATTATGGAGCCACCGCCCCCGGTAGGCTGCGACGACCGCGTTAGCCATACACCTGCTTGCCCGCGTCAACATTGACGAACGTGGCGAGCTCCTCTGCCGTATTGCCCGGAACTTGCATGACTTCGGCTTCGATCACTTGGAATTGCTGGGACAACGCCACGTCGAGATCGGTCAACTTCGTGCCGAGATCCAGGTCGTATTGTTTGGACTTGGGTACGACAAACAGGACGATGCGACCCTCGCGCGGCGATGCATAGACGGCACGGACCTGGCCGGCGTTCTGGGTCGCCCAATCGCGCACCTTCACGAGCAGTGCGTCGAGCTCGCCGAACCACACCTTCTGGCTGATGTGCATCTTGCACGCCGCCACCGCCTGAGCGCAGGTGACGATGAACCGGTCCTCGTCCTGGGCGGTGACCAAGACGCGCCCTTCCGGATTGACGCTCTCGTCCAGATGAACGGTGCGCGGTTTTGTGGTGCTTCCCATTAGAGCCGCCGCCAGGGGGTGAGCCGCCGGGAGGCCGGATCCCTCGACATCCGACCCCTGAACAATCATACTTCCTCGACCTTACATCGTTCAAGCAGGCCCCGCAAGATAAGTGCGGCCGACCGGAAGCCGCCGGATATCGGGCCTTGCGGGACCGGCTTAACACGTTACGAGGCACGCAAATGGCACGGAAACCCAAGGGGTCCACCGCGACCCCCGTCGAGTCCATCCGCCACAAGGACAAGCGGGCCAACATCCCCACGGAGGAGCTGCGGGACTTTGTGGCCGAGGACGAGAAGGCGCCGAAGACGATGCTGTACCCCCGCGATCCCTCGCTAGACCCGCAGCTTGTCTGGAAGGGCAAGGACGAGCAGGACGCTAAGGACCTCGCCGTCCCCGTCGTGCCCGTCTACATCCTGGAGAAGATTCATCCCCAGGCCCTCATCGAAGATATCCGCAAACATGCCCCCTCTCCCTCTAAGGGAGAGGGCCGGGGCGAGGGTAGCGGACTCGGGGACCAGCTTTCGCTCTTTTCCGACTTCAACGGCCTCGATCACGACTTCGAGAAGAAGGTCGATTTCTACCAGCACGAGCAGAGCTGGACCAACCGGATGATTCTCGGCGACTCGCTGCTGGTGATGACCAGCCTGGCTGAGAAGGAAGGGCTCAAGGGCAAGGTCCAGACCATCTACTTCGACCCGCCCTACGGCATCAAGTTCGGCTCCAACTGGCAGGTCAGCACCCGCAAACGCGACGTGAAGGACGGCAAGGCCGAGGACCTCACCCGACAACCGGAGCAGATTCGCGCTTTCCGCGACTGCTGGCGAATCGGCATCCATTCCTACCTCGCGTACATCCGTGACATCCTCACCGCTGCCCGCGAGCTACTCACCGAAACCGGGAGCATCTTTGTCCAAATCGGCGACGAGAACGTTCACCTTGTGCGATCCGTGGTCGACGAGGTGTTTGGAAGCGAGAACTTCTGCTCGCAAGTTTCGTTCCGAAAGACATCGGCAGTTAGTAGCCCCATGGCGCGCGTGAACGTGCTTGCTGGGGTTTCTGATCTATTGCTCTGGTACGCGAAGAGTCGCGACTCTGTAAAGTACCGCCAACTCTACCTTGAAAAGTCGATAGAAACAGACGAAGCCGGCGTTTATGCGTGGGTGCAATTGCCGAACGGAACACGCAGGCGCATGACGGCCCAGGAGCGATCACGGGCAGAGCCTCTGCCAACCGGGGCGCGAGTCTTCCGGGTTGACAACGCTACCTCGACCGGATTCAGCGACACCCTTTCAGCGCGCGTTACATTCGGTAGCAGCACGTACGAAGCAGGGGATAACAAGCACTGGAAAACGACGCCAGATGGCATGCACTGCTTGGCTCGCGCCGAGCGCCTTGTTCCTGCCGGTAAGACGCTCGGTTACGTTCGTTTCATCGATGACTTTCCCGTCTATCCGATTGTCAACTTCTGGCCCGATACGGGCACGGGTAGTTTCACGGAGGAGAAGGTCTATGTGGTCCAAACTGGGACAAAGACGATCGAACGTTGCATCCTAATGACCACCGACCCCGGCGACTTGGTCCTCGACCCCACGTGCGGCAGTGGCACGACCGCGTTCGTTGCCGAGCAATGGGGCCGCCGCTGGATCACCTGCGATACCAGCCGCGTCGCTCTCGCTTTGGCTCGCACGCGGCTCATGGCCGCCAAGTACCCGTATTACTTGCTCGCCGACTCGCCAGAAGGTATCAAGAAGGAGGCCGAGATCACGGGCAAGATACCTCCGCCTCACCAGACGGAGAACGACATCCGCAAAGGCTTCGTCTATAAGCGCGTCCCGCACGTGACGCTGAAATCCATCGCCAACAACCCGGACATCAAGGAAGGGATGACGCGGGAGCAGATCGACGCGGCCATCGCCCGCCATGCCGAAACGGAAACGCTTTACGACCAGCCCTATGAGGACAACAAGCGCATCCGGGTCACCGGCCCCTTCACCGTGGAGAGTCTGTCGCCCCACCGCGTGCTGGCCGCGGCCGATGACGACTTCGACGGCACGGTCAGCGAAGGCGAAGCCCGCAAGCACCAGGACTTCGCCACCATGATCATCGAGAACCTGCGCAAGGCCGGCGTCCAGAACACGAAGAAGAACGAGCGCCTCAACTTCGCCCGCCTCGATCCCTTCGCCGGCGCATGGATACACGCCGCCGGTGAGTTCACCGAATCCGACGGGAAGGCAAAACGCGTGGCGGTCTCGATCGGCCCGGAGCACGGCACCGTCGGCCCCCTCCAAGTGAAGGAGGCCGCCAAGGAGGCGGTCCTGGGGGTGGGCTTCGATGTGCTCATCGTCTGCGGCTTTGCCTTTGACCCGCACGTGGCTGAGGAGGCCAAGCGCTACGGGAAGCTCACCGTGCTGCCCGCCAAGATGAACCCCGACCTGGCCATGGGCGACGAGTTGTTGAAGAAGACCGGCGCCGGCAACCTGTTCATGGTCTTCGGCGAGCCCGACGTGGACATCAAGAAGAGCAAGGAGGACGGCAAGCTCATCGCTGAAATCAAGGGGCTGGACGTGTACGACCCCACGACGGGGCAGATTCGATCGTCATCGACCGACGACATCGCCTGCTGGTTCATCGACACCGACTACAACGGCGAGAGCTTCTTTGTTCGCCACGCCTACTTCACGGGGGCCGAGGAGCCGTATGAGAAGCTCAAACGGGCCCTCCGCGCCGAAATCGACGAGGCCGCCTGGTCCGCACTCTATAGCACGACCAGCCGTCCCTTCGATCCGCCCTCCACCGGCAAGATCGCCGTCAAAGTCATCAACCACTATGGCGACGAGGTGTTGAAAGTGTTCGAGGTGTAGTGGCGCTGTAACTGTGGCGGCCGGCAGAACGATCAGGTCCGAGATGGGCAAGCCCGCTCGATACTCACCGACTCCCGAGCAATTGTCGCAAATCGCGGACAGTCTTCACGCTTTCCTGCTCGCCGCAGTCGAGTGCAAATGTGTCTACACCACCAAGGCTAAGCCCCCTCGGCGCTCTTCACCGCCCGGCAGCTGCGATTTTGAGGTGCATTCGACTCTGTGGCGCCTAGAAATGGCACTCAACCCACGGAGGTTTGCGTTTGACGACAAGCGTCGGACGTCGACGGGCGCGGTCGGGTGGCCGAACATCATGCGTTTCGTGCGCCTCCTCCGGACGCTGCGAGAGGGCGTCGATTCAACGCTGAAGGATTGGGGATGGGAGACTCTCTGTGGTTCAACATCGTTGTGTCTATCGGGCGCGGGAGTTGACGGACGTAACGTTCTGAGCGGCACCTTCAAGCCGGGAACGGCGGTAATCCAGACGCCGTACGGTTGGAGGCCGTGGGTCCGACAATCGGTCGTCGATGATCTGACTGCAGTGCGCGACGCTTTTCTTGAGTACCTCCGCTGGTACACGAGTCATCACGCGCCGAAGGATGAGACTGAAATCGACGAACTCCGCACGTTGTCACAAGTAGCACCGCTTACGGGCTTAACAAAGCGCACATTGGAACGCCATCTGAAAGAGCTCCCCGAACCAGATGTCCGCGGCGGCAACGGCAAGGCGAACAAATGGTACTGGTCGAAGATACGGCCTCCCCTGGAGAAGATTAGCAAGCGGCCACTGCCTAGGCGCTTTCCCGGGTCTCAAATAATGTAACCACCGACAAAACCGCCGACATTTGTCGGTGGTCTCCACGCAAGCTCCCACCAATGTCTTAGGACGGCCTCCGGTCGCGTCGCGAGGCCATAACCCACCAGTCACTAACGCGCCTGTGAAAAACCGTGGCAAGTGCCACGGCACAGTGAACCTGCGCGCACAGATGATCGGCGGACGGATGCCTCCGGCCTTCGGAGGCGTCGATGGGCTCCCCACCCGCCCGCGATGCGGTCCTGACCGCATACGCAAAGTCGTTGATTCGCATCAAAGCCAGGCAACTCGCAAGAAAACCGGGATTCACCCGGTCCGACGAGGAGGACTTGGAGCAGGAGCTGGCGATGTTCTTGCTCGCCAAAGGACACCTGTTCGACCCGGCTCGGGCGTCGGTGAACACCTTCACCGATCGCGTGATCATGTCCAAGGTCGCCATGATCATCCGCGACCGGCGTCGCCAGAAGCGCGCCGGGGACTTCACCGCCCAGTCGCTTGAGGAGACCCGCCCCCGGTCGGAGGACGAGGTTGGGGCTTTGCGGGACGCGCTCACGGAGGCGGACGCCCGCCGCCGGCTCGGCACCGAAGCCAGCGACCTGGAACGGGCCCAGCGGATCGCCGCCGTCGTCGAAGCCATGCGGTCCCTGCCAGCGGAGGATCGGGACATCTGCTGCCGGTTGACCGAGCGACCTGCGGCCGCCGTTGCCCGCGACCTGGGCATTTCGCGCCATCAGCTCCGCAAAGTCATCGAGCGAGTTCGCCTCCATTTCGAGGCGAGAGGCCTGGGCGAGCCCTGATTCGGCCGGACAGAAGGGCGGCGAACGGCATAAGTAACGCTCGTGGGCCGGGAAGGCGGTCTGCAGGGAGGACGCAGTGATGAGCGTATTTCGATTCCAGTTCGAGCCGCGGGTGCCGCTGAGCGAGGCGGAGATGTCCCTGCACCTGGCCATGTTCGCGGTCGAGGGCCTGTATGGAGAAGCCAGGGTTCGACTTGAGGCGACCTACGGCGTCGACGAGGGACGGCGGTCGATCACGGTCGATGGCGGAATGGAAGTCGGCGCCGCGGTTGTGAAGGTCTACACACGCCTACTGTCCCGTGAGTTTGGGGAGGATTCATTCAGAATCCAGCGAGTCGGCCAGCGCCGTGCTGCGAAGAGGAACTTGATCGGTGCGCTCGCAACATGAACGACCCCGTCGATGCGTTCCTTGTGTTGCTCCAAGGGGTACGCCGCGCCGGTCCCGACCGGTGGACGGCGAAATGCCCGGCGCATTCCGATGAACACCCAAGTCTGTCCATCTCTCGAGGCGAAGACGGAAGGCTGCTGGCCCGCTGTCATGCGGGATGTTCTTTCGAGGCCATTCTCGCCGCAGTGGGGTGGCAAGAGCGGGATGCGTTTACCGACCGGCAGGCGCCGGTCATTCGAACGCGTGTGCGGAAGCCCCGAGGGGCGCCCCGCAGCTTCGAAACCGACCAGGAGGCGCTCAACTACTTGGCCAACTCGCTGGGCGGCCAGCGTAACGGGACATGGGTGTACCAAGACGCGGCAGCCGCCGAGGTGTTCCGCGTCGTGCGCTTCGACGGATGCCGGGGCGAGCATCCGAAGCAGTACCGTCCGCTGCATCAATCTTCTGACGGCTGGCGGATCGCCGACCCGCCCGGGCTGCTTCGGCTCTACGGCCTGCCGGAAATCATCGAAGCCAGCACGGTTTGGGTCCTTGAGGGTGAGAAATGCGTCGAAATAGCCCGCGAACTCGGGGTGGTGGCGACTACCAACGCGCACGGGGCGAGGGCGACGGACCAGACCGACTGGACACCGTTGTCCGGAAAGCTCGTCATTCTGATTCCAGATCGAGACGCTGCTGGCGAGGAGCACCTCAAAGGGGTTCGAACGCAGCTGGCCTGCGTGGCGCCGGCTCCGACAGTCAAGATCGTGCGCCTGCCGGTGACGAACGAAGGAGACGACATCGAGCAGTTCGTGGAGGCGCGCCGTTCGGGCGGGGTCACCGACGACGATATCCGCCGCGAGCTCGAACAGCTCGCCGCCGCAGCACCCATAGTCGAGCCGGTCCAGGAGCTGGTGATCGTGCGCCTCTCTGACGTGACACCCCAGCAGCAGCCGTACTTGTGGGAAGGCCGGATACCCTCCGCTTCATGCACCCTTGTCGGCGGCAAGCAGAGCTGCACCAAGAATCTGTTCGCGTATGACGTGATCGGGCGGGTTACCACGGGCTCACCCTGGCCCGACGACCGCGCTGGCCCGCGACGTGCACCGCAGAGCGTCATCTTGCTGGAAGCCGAGGAACACCTCGAGTCTTCGATCGCTCCGCGCCTAGCAGCCGCCGGCGCTAACCTATCGCGTGTCTTCTTCATCAAGGGCGCCCCGACCAACAACCCGGACCGCACCCGGCTCATCAGTATTCGGCACGATGCTGAAGCCATCCAGAAGGTTGCCGAACGAAAGGGAGACGTGGGCCTGGTGGTGATTTCTCCGATCACCAGCTATCTCGGGGATGTCGAGCAAAACAGCAACGAGGATGTCCGCAACGAGATCATCTACCCCCTCAAGAGCTTGGCCGAATCTCTTCACTGTGCCGTGGTCATCCTCAAACACCCGAACAAGGAATGGCAGAACAGCGACCCGCTGGAGCGCATCGGTGGATCTGCGGCATGGACCGAGGCCATGCGCTGCGTGATCTTCATCGGTAACGACCCCGACGAGCCCGAGGAGGAAACCAACCCTCGGCGCTGTGCGATCTGGGTCAAGTTCTCCATCGGTCCGAAGCCCGCTCCCTTGTCATGGAAAGTCCGCGTCGCCGATTCCGGGGCGCCAGCGATCCACTATCTGGACGATCCCGTTACGTTCAGCGCCGGCGAGATGCTCGTTACCCGCCGCAAGCGTGAGGAATACAAATCCAAGCGGGAAAAGGCTGCGGAATGGATCACGACCACCTTGGAGGCCGGGCCTATGACGGCCGCCGCCCTGAGTGACGCGGCGATGGCCATCGTCGAGGCCAACCACCTGTTCAGCATGGATGCGTTTGAGCGGGCGCGGAAGGACATGCGCGAGGCAGGGAGGCTGACGCTCGAACGCAAGCCCGACACGAACCCGGCCGAGTGGTGGTATTGGCGGACGGACCGACGGGCTCCGGAGTGGCATGCTTCATCGTCGGGAGATGGCGAAGCAAGTTCCGCAGACCCCTCGCGCGCGCGTGTAGACCCCCAGACATGCGGAAGTTGCGGAAGTTGAGGAGTTGGTGGTGGGAAAGCTCTTCCAAAACGCGGGGACACGGGAATTAAAGCCAAGCGCGGCCCCATGTTCCGCATGTTCCGCATCTGGGGGACCCCACGCGCGCGTGAGGAACATGCGGCGGTGCGGAAGTTGGGCAGTAGGGCCCAGCCAAGCATTGCCAAGGCGCGCCCCGTCGGGCGTTGTGGCCAACGGACGTCGCCTAGGCGTACCGGGCTACGTCCGCGTCGCCGTGGTGGGCACGGGCGGCGTTGGGGCGCGTTTGGGGGCCAACCCCGAGGGCGAGGAAGGCCCGGTGAAGAAACGGAGGTCACGATGAAGATTGAGCTGCGGCCGCTGGCCGAGATCAAGCCGTATGAGAAGAACCCGCGCGACAACGATGGCGCGGTGGAGGCAGTGGCCCGGTCCATCCGAGAGTTCGGATTTCGCCAACCCATCGTCGTGGACGCCGGTGGCGTCATTGTCGTCGGCCACACGCGATGGAAAGCCGCCCAGAAGCTGGGGCTCGAGAAGGTGCCGGTCCACGAGGCCCTGGAGCTGACGCCGGAGCAGGCCAAGGCCTATCGCATTGCCGACAACGCCACGGCCGACCTCGCCGAGTGGAACCTCGAATTGCTGCCCGGCGAGCTGGCGGAACTCCAGCGGCTGGACGTCGATCTGTCTCTTCTCGGATTCGATGAAGACGAGCTGGCGCGGTTTCTGGACCCGGGCGTTAAGCAGGGTCTCACCGATCCCGACGACGTGCCCGCGCCGCCCGACCAAGCGATCACGCAGCCCGGCGACCTATGGATGCTCGGTGATCATCGGTTGCTGTGCGGAGACAGCGCGAGTACCGCGGATGTGGATCGACTGCTCGATGGCGCGGCGATCCATTTGGTTAACACCGACCCACCATACAACGTCAAAGTTGAACCTCGCTCGAACAACGCCATCGCTGCGGGGCTGTCATCATTTGGTGAACACGGGTTAACGCATCATCAATCCTTCGACCTGCATCGCATGGAGAAGCGTACGCGCTCGCGCTACCACGCGATGGACGTGGCCACGGGCGCGCAGAGCGGTAAGGCTACCCACAGCAAACTCCGTCCCAAGGACCGGCCGCTGGCCAACGACTTCGTGTCGGCTGAAGACTTCGACAAGATGCTCCACGCCTGGTTCGGCAACATCGCCCGCGTGCTATTGCCCGGCCGCGCCGCGTACATCTGGGGCGGCTACGCGAACATCGCGAACTACCCGCCGGTGCTCAAGGCCTGCGGTCTCTACTTCTCACAGACGATCATCTGGCACAAGCAGTGGCCGGTCTTGACTCGAAAGGATTTCATGGGCGACCACGAGTGGTGTTTCTATACGTGGCGCGAAGGCGCAGCCCACGTCTTCCTCGGACCGAACAACGCCACCGATGTTTGGAGTGTCAGGAAGATCAACCCCAACGCGATGGTGCACTTGACCGAGAAGCCCGTGGAGCTGGCCGTGCGGGCCATGCAGTATTCGTCGCGCGCCGGCGAGAACGTGCTCGACCTCTTCGGCGGCAGTGGCTCGACGCTTATCGCGGCCGAGCAGACCGGACGACATGCCTACTCGATGGAGCTGGACCCGCTCTACTGCGACGTGATCGTGGAGCGCTGGCAGAAGTTCACGGGACGAAAGGCGGAGCGAATCTCAGCCCGGAGCAACGCCCCGGACACTGCCGAGGCGTTGATGGAGGGACGTTGATGCCCTCAGCCGTTCTCGGCCAAGGCGTGGTACTCGGTCATGGCATCGAGGTGGACGCTCTCCGTGGCGGCGTAGTTGCGCCGGTGGCGAACGTCCAGGACACCCCGCTCGCGGAGGAACGCGAGGACAACGGCCACGTTGGTGAAGGTCACGTCACGGCCCGCGCTGCGTTCGTATTCCAGGAGCGAGTCGAGGGTGAAGCCCTGCGCGCCCAGCTCCTCGGCGGCGTGGGCGATCTGCTCGAAGGCCTCTTGCGGGCAGCGATGCTCATAGGGTTCGCCGAGCCGGGGGACGACCTTGCGAACCAGATGACCGTCCTCGACCGCGAAGATCTCCGTGCGCTCACGCGTCGTCGGCATCGTCGCCTCCTCCCGCCGCAACGTTCGGCAAGGCGGGCGGTTGGCACTCCCGCACCGCTCGGCGCAGCGCTTCCCACTCCACGGCGGTCACCATCTGGTCGTCCCGGGCCTCGAGCAGCGCACGAGCCGCTGCCAAGAGTCGTTGCCAGGCTTCGGGCGATGTTTCGTTGGCGCACATGTTCACGCCGCCTTTCCGTTGAAGGCGAACTGCCCGCGATCGACCTTGGTGAAGCGCGCTTCCTTGCCCTTGGCGGCGATCTCGCGAAGCATGGCCGCGTAGAGCGTGGCGTGCGGGGTCTTGCCTGCGGGACTCTTCCACAGGCCCGTCTCGCACATGGCCTCGATCAGTTCCTGGGAGCGCATGGGCTTGCCCGCCTTGGCCAGGACCTGGGCGGCGGCGTCGATGGCGCTGAGCCGCTTGGGCTTCTTCTCGGCGGGGGCCTTGGGCTTCGCCGTCGTCTTGGGCTTGGCATCCGCCTTCGCGGTGCCCTTGGCACTCTTCTTGGACTTGGTGGTCTTCTTCGTAGCCATCTGGTTCTCCTCGTGGTTGGCCGAGGCCGTCGCGGCATCGGCGTGGTCTTCGGTTACGGCGCCATCCGCGGGCGCCGTCTCATCTTGTTCGCAAGCCCGCTCCCAGCATCGCTGGCAGAGCGGCTTGCCCCGGTAGGTCAATGCGGGCTCGCCCTTGCAGCCCTCGGTCGCGCAGCGCGACGTGTCGCAGCGCGGACCGGTGTCCTCGCCTTCGGCGACGGCCGCCTCTGCGCTCGGCGGCGCGCTGGCCTCCTGGACCGCGGCCGAGGGAAACGTCGTCGGTCCCGTTCTCGCTTCGCGCCGCAGGCGTTGGGCGCTCTTGATGCGCACCTTGCGGCCGGTCTCGACGTTGGTACCGAACCAGCCGCCGGTCGGAGCGGCAGCGTCGATGCGTACGGCGGTCAAAAGACCGCTCACTTTGGCGACATAGGTGCCGCCAATCTGCACCTGGTCTTTCTTCATGGGCATCTCCTCTTTGCTAGGTTCTGCCGCGTCCACGTGACGCGGCGCTGTTCACGTTGGTCAATCGGTGTAGATGGTCTCGGCCAGACCCGCGGCGAGCAGGTCCACGATCTGCTGCGCCAGCGGCGTGGTCGGACGCACCTCCCAACCGCGATCAAAATGGACAACCGTCGCCCGATCGTCGATGCGCTGCACCCAGAGTTTGGAGATGCGGCTGTCCTCCAATTCGTAACTCTCGCAGACGGCATGCTCGGGGAAGACCAAGGCATCGAAGCGATGCCCGCCGATCGTGCCCTTCACCCAGGCCCCACCGGCGCTGGTCCGCCGCTCGACCTTGCTGATGGTGAGCGTGTTCAACAGGTCGCCGGCGTCGATCTCGTTTTCGTTGGTCGTCATAGCACTGGCTCCTTTGGATCAGTTCGAAGGGTCGGGAACGAACAGTTCGCCGGCCTCCCAGATCTCGCGGCCGTATTGGGTTTCGACGACGTACGACCAGGCATCGACGCCGTTGCGGCGGTGGGTGCTGACCCGCGCGATGCGGCCGGGCTCGTCGTCTTCGGTGGAGACCACCGTCGTCCCCGCCGGCAGGCGGCGGTTGGTTCGCGTGGTTTCATCGATCTTCATCATGGCCTTCTCCTTCGGTACGCCCCATGCGTACCCCCACATG
>SBAX01000128.1 GCA_005240095.1 Phycisphaera mikurensis | reverse complement strand
GCGCTATCTTGCGACCGCTGAGGATCAAGGTCCAGCGCTCGTATGGGATGCCCTCGACCTTCGAATCATCTTTGAAACCCCGCTCGCACCTCTTAAACCGGGCCAGCGGCGGGCCTTGGCTTTCTCGCCGGATGCCCGGTATCTGGCAACTCACGGCGACGCCAAAGAAGGTTCTTCCATGGTTACAGTCTGGCACCTGACGACCCGTCAAAAAAAATACTCCTTGAAAGGGCCCGGAGGACACGTCGCCGCCATGAGCTTCTCCCCTGATGGACGACGCCTGCTTGCCGGTGGAGATGATCGCGCGCTGTGGCTGTGGGATATGATCACCGGGGAGCCAGCCACTCCTCTGCGCGCTCATTCCGCGGAAATCTACGCCGTAGACTTTTCACCAGACGGCGAGTCTTTCGCCAGTGCCAGCGCGGACAGGACCGCCAAGCTGTGGGCGATCACGACGCGACAGAATCCGCTGACGATCCCGTCGGCAGGAGTTTACTGCGCCGCTTTGTCCGCCGACGGCGCTTTCCTGGCGACCGGCGGCACCGAGAGGGCGGCGCGGGTCTACGATGTCCGCGATGGAAGGGAAGTCACCGTGCTACTCGGACACAACTACCCTATTAGCGGTCTGGGATTCGCCCCAGATGGCCAATCGCTCGTGGCTTCGGGAGCCGACTGCGACTCCGATGGGATCGCCATGTTTCCAGAAGGGCAGGGCTTCCAAGCGCGAGGCGAAATCAAGGTCTGGCGGATTGCCGACTCCATGGAGACAGCCAGCGCCGCAGCTCCGCTAAACTGCATATCGAATTTGGCGATCTCACCCGACGGAACCACCCTCGCTACAACCGGCGTCACCTCGAAAGGCGAACCGGGCGTCACCCTATGGGACTTGCCTACCCTGCAGGTCAGGCGAACGCTCCCGTTGACCGCGTTGCCGCGGCCCGAACTGCGCCACCTGGCTTTTTCCGGCGATGGCGGCAGGCTCGTCGCCATTGGCAAGACTTCGGACTCATACCTCTGGGACTTGGAGCACGGCGGCGAGGCGATCGTGTGTCGCCACTCCAGCGTGGTTCGCAGCGCGGCCTTTTCAAGGGATGGAAACGTTCTGGTCACGGGTGCGCGCGATGGGACTCTCACGCTGTGGAACACCCAGAATGGGAGCACGATGCGCACACTATTGGCGGAGGCCGGGCAAATCACGGCGGTAGCATTCTGCCCCGACCGGCGGGCGATCGCCGGCGCCAGCCACCATCCTGGAAGCGTCATCCTACGCGACGTTGAAACAGGCCAAAGTCGCTTCAGTTGGCAACCGGCCTTCCAGCCTCTTCACACCTTGGCCTTCACGCCCGATGGTCGAACCCTGGTTTGTACAGGTCCGCATGGATCGGAGATCTTGTCTGCAACCCCAGTCGATCCGCCATACCGGCGTTGACCACCGCCGGGCCGAGATCGGAACTTGAGACCTATCCTCTTTCACGGAATGAGGGCGTCACGCACAACCCCGGCGGGGCACAAAGGCATGGGGGCCCGCACCGGATTCCAGGCCGGCAGTCCGCAGATCCACATATTCCGGCATTCCCGAAGAGTTCGGGCGGCTTCCTAAGTTTATTGGGAACGAAGCTAAAGGCAGGGGAAATGGACGCCCGCCGAGCGCATTCTGCGTAGGTCACGTCTGTTGCGTAGCGTACGGCATACTTGTCCACTCCCTCCTCGGGCGCGGGAATGAGAAAGAGCGCGGTACCGAGGGCTCCCGGATCGTCGCGAACGATTGCATGCGCCTCAGGCGGCGTTTGATCATGTTCTACCGCCCGCGGGCATTCCTCCCTTGGCCCGCCATGTTCATGACGCACCTCGTGGCAACCGGCCGCCCAGGCTGTCACCAGACAGACTTGGATCACGTGCCAGGGGCTTCCCAAGCAGTTCATTGGTTCTCCTCTCGCTGGTCAAACCTCGCCCACTCACGGCACCGCCGCGAAGCCCCCCGGACCTATCAACCCTTCCTTGATGCGCGCCAGTGGTTTTCGCAGTGTCGCAGTGTCTATGGGGTCATGGGCGGCTTGTCAAGCCACCAAACCTATCGCGTGTCCTGCGCCACGGCAGCATGACCAGGCGGACGTCGTGCCAACCAGGTTGAACGTAGGTCAGGCGCGTTCATCGTGGGCGGAATGCGGGATCGGGCTCAAAGGACCGCGCCGCGTCGAAGGCCTCACTCGCCGCGGCACCTTCCCCGAGACCCTCATACACAGCGGCCAGCTGATCGAAGCAGTGTGCAGCGAGCCCTCGAATGTGCGGGCGCGGGTCTTCGCTCGCGCCGATGCCCACCAGCCGCTGCGTGGCGGAGACGAGCAGCGCCTTGGCCCCCGTCAACTCCCGCCGGCGTTCGAGGCGGTCGGCAAGGATCGATTCGCAGAACGCAGCAGTCATCGCGAACGAAGCCACGTCCGGGAAGCTGCTCGCCAGTTGGGCATGAATGGCCAGCGCCTGCCGCGCGTGCATCATGGCATCGTCCAACTCCTCGGCGACTTCATGGGCGCGGGACAGTCGCAGATGGATGTGGCCAAGAGCGAATCGATAGTTCGGGGTGTTCGGATACTCGTCGACCAGCGCCGCGAGCACAGCCCTGGCTCGCTGTAGGTGCTCCACGGCGTCGGGGCCGCGATCGCGCATAGCCAGTGTCTCTGCGTAGTCCAACCGGTATTGGGGGACCTTCGGAAAGCGGGCGACGAGCTCTTCAAGAAGCCGCGCGGCTTCGTCAACACTTCCAATCGCCGGCGGACGACCCGGCGGACGCTGTCGCTCACGCAAACACAGGGCCAGGAGATGTTGATTCCTGGGGCTGCCCGCAGAACGAGCACGAAGATCGTTCAGTAGGTCGATGGCTGTCTCCAGGGCGCGCTGGCGCTGGAGCCGCGCTCCCGGCGCTTCACCCGGCGGCGCGGGAGGAGGTCCCGGTCGCTCGCCCAGGCGTGGGCCAGGCGGTCGAGGCGGAGACCCAGGGGGACCGACGCGCGGAGGAGGCATGGCTCGTGCTGCGCCTCCGGGACTCGGCGGAGGGCCCGGCTCGGCTGGCACCCCTACCGGTCGGCGCCGCCCCGAGAGATAATAGGTTCGCGCCAATTCGAACCGCACCTCCTCGGGCGCACTGGATTCATTGGCGATCGGTCGAAGCAAGTCCGCGGCCGCGGCGAATTGTTCCTCCGCGGAGAGCGTCTCATCCTGAATTGCGAGCAGCTCGCCGAGCTCGTTGCGCGTTTGGGCCACGGCAAGCGCGACGGCGCTCCCGTCATGTTCCGCCGGAGGCATTCCCGCATGCGCGGCGACGGCCTCCCGAAATGCGGCGTCGGCATCGGAATACCTGCCCAACAGGGCGTAGATCTGACCCAGGCGACGACGCGCCCCGGCGACCTTCCATTGAACGTGATGGGAGGCATCGTCCTGCTCGGCCAACTGCCGGTAGAAGTCGAGCATGTGTCCGAGGAGGTTGGCCGCCTCCGGTGTCACTGTGGGAACCGCCACAGGAAAGGCCAGATCCTCCGTGCCCTCCACACTGAACTCGCCTGCGCCAGCCGTCCCGTCTGGGGCGAGTTCATCGAAGGCGGTGTCCAGGGCCTTGATGGCCAGTTCCATCGTCGCCTCAGCCCGCTCACGCTGCCGGATCTGACCGGATAAAGCCTCTTGCGCCCGCTCGTTGGCCCGGCGCACGCGGACGAACGCCGCGGATGAAACGGCGGCGATCGAGAGGAGAAGCGCGAAGACCGACATCACTGCGGTCGCCAGCGCCGGATTGCGCCGCCCCCACAGGATCCCGCGCTGCAGCGCCGAAACCCGCCGGGCGTGGATGGGCAGGCCGTCGACGAAGCGTTGCAGGTCATCGCGGAGCAACCCCGCGGATGCATATCGATCCGCAGGCCGGCGTGACGTGGCTTTGAGAATGATGGTTTCGAGGTCCGCAGGAATGTCCGGGCGACGCGCTCGCGGAGGCGTGATGGCTCCGTCCAGGATCGCGCGGGCAAGCCCGCTGCGCCTCGAGGCGACGTGAGCCTGGGCAAGCGTGGCCATTTCGTAAAGGGTAATCCCAAGACTATAGACGTCGCTGCGAATATCCGTCTCCCCGTTGAGCTGCTCGGGGGCGGCATATCGAAGGGTACCGATCAGGTCGCCGGCCTCCGTCAGCTCGCCATGCTCCAGCGCCTTGGCGAGGCCAAAATCGGTGACCCAAAGTCTGCCCTCACCATCGATCAGGAGATTGGCGGGCTTGATGTCACGATGCAGGACCCCCTGGCTATGGGCGAAGTGTACGGCATCGGCAGCCTGAATCATCAACCCCGCGACTGATCGCCAGTGGCCGACAGCACTCTTACCATCTTGTGCTGAACACGGAGATGTTCTTGGAGCCTGCGTCTCGTTAAACCGATCAACGCCACTCGCGGAACGCGATGAATGGGCGTCGATCATTGCCCGTGCGTGTCGGATCAGACTATCGCTTGGTGGAAAGTAACTCGCCGCCCCCTGGCGATCGCCGGGCCGCAGCGCAAGAGCCTGGAAAACGGAATGCAGACCAACACCGCATATGTACTGCATGACGAAATAAGGGCAGCCATCCTGCTCGCCGACGCCGAAGATGGGCACGATGTTGGTATGGTGCAGGCGCGCGGCCGTCCGCGCCTCGCGCTCAAACCGCTCCTTGCGACTGGCGTCGCGGAGAAACTCGCGGGGGAGGATCTTTACGGCGACGCGTCGGCCCAGCGATTCCTGCTCCGCCTCGTACACGATGCCCATGCCCCCGCGGCCCAGCTCGCGGATGATCCGAAAGTCACCCAAGCGTTCGACGGCGGGCGATCCGTGGGTGTATCGTGGCGCGCTGCCGGACGCAGGCGCGCCCTTCGCCAGTTCCACGGCCAGGATCGTTGGAAAAAGGTCCCGAATGTCGCTCGCAAGCTCGGGGTGGCGGCGCTCGTACTCCTCGATGGTGGGCGGTGCGCCCTGTCGGCAGCGCTCGACGAACTCTTCCGTGAGCGCCTCGAAGGGATCGCGATCCAGGTTAGAGGAAGCCATGCCCCTAGATCCTCGCTATCCTGTAATGGAGGACGGATCCAGCCCGGAAATCCGAGCCAGCACTTCCTTCAGCCGCCGCAGGGCGCGGATATATCGGATGCTCGCCGCCTTCTCCTCGATGCCGAGGACGTCGGAGACCTCCTGATTGGTCAGCTCTTCGAAGTGCCGCAGAGCGAGCACTTCGCGATCGAGGTCATTCATCTGCCCCAAGGCGCTCTGAAGTTGTTCGGATAGTTCCACGCGGCGAAGCGCCCCAGTCGGCGATGTCAGATGCCCCGTGAGTCTCGCGGCCATCGACAGAGAGGTATGATCCCCGGGCCAACCACCGCCAATCGGCTGCTCCCGTCCTGCGTCACGCATGGCCGCGCCCAGATGTCTCCGATGAACATCGGCGATGGTCTGGATCACGATCAGCCGAAGCCACATGAATAATGCCTTGGCGGTGTCGCCCTCGACATGGGCGCACCGCTTGAAGGCATTCAGATAAGCCTCCTGGAGGATGTCCCCGGCATCGACTCTCCCATTCAGGCGGGGATCCAATCGAAAGACGATGGTCGCTCGCAAGCGCCGATCATGGCTCTCGAAAGCCTCTGCCAGGGCGGCAACATCGCCCCGGCGGACGCGTTCGACCGCGCCATTGTGCTGTTCAGAACCTTCGTCCATGCCGGCGCTTCACCCCCCGACCAACGGACTATCGCCCGATTCCGTCCCGCTAAGCATAACGCAAGATGCCATAAACTCGCTCGGAAAAAGAAAAACGCATCCGCCTGTAGAAATCAGTACCTCCTCTGCGTTTTCAGGCACTATGGGTGGCCGGTGTTTATCCAAGGGGGTCCAAACACAGGGGTTTCCCAGGAGAGAGTATCATGCGACGAACAGCCATAGTTGGTGGATCCGTGCTTGCGGTCGGCGTCGGGCTTGTGGCCGCAAGACAAGGCTATGCCCGGGAGCCCCGGTTACCAGGCCCTCCGCCCGGGCCGCCCCCGGCCGTGATCCTGGCGCTCGATGCCGATCACGACGGCGAGCTCTCGGCAGAAGAAATCGCCGGAGCCACGGAGGCCCTTCTCACGCTCGATACGAATGAAGATGGGGTCCTAACCCCGGATGAGTTCGGACCGCGGTGCGGTCCGGGCGGCCATTGCGGTCCTCCCCCTTCGCCCGAGGGCCGCCACGGACCCCGCCCGCCGAGCGTGATGGATCAGGACGCCAACAACGACGGGGTGGTCTCGCTCGACGAGTTTCTCGCCCCGCCCACCGAGGCCTTCGACCGCTTCGATGCCAATGGCGACGGGAGGATCGACGCGGACGAAGCGCCGGCGGTTCCCCCTCCCCCGCCGCCGAGGCATCCGCCGGCTGCCATGCGTCGCGGTGCGCGAGGCGAGGAATAGGAAAGGGATCGGACCCGGTATCACGGTGGAGATCGAGGCGATGACCGTAGAAAGCGAAGCGAAGTTCGAGTCGGAGCGGCTGCCCATCCAGCGGGCATTGGAATGCATCGCTGTCCTGATTGCAGGGTTTGTGGGTCTCCCAGCCAACGCACAACTGCCCCCTCCGCCCGTGCCCCCGCAGAATCCCATCACCGAACCGAAACGCGTGCTTGGAAAAATGCTCTTCTGGGAGGAGCAGCTCTCCAGCGACGACACGGTGGCGTGCGGCACGTGCCATCAGCCCTTCCGGTCGGCGACCGATCCTCGACCGGCCGTGCATCCCGGACTTGACGCCGCGTTCGGCACACCGGACGACGTATTCGGCAGCCGCGGCGTACCGCGAATTGACGAGACGGGTACACCTGTCGCCGACCCGCTTTTCGGATTCGAGGAGCAGGTGACCCGCCGCTCCGCGCAGACCGTGTTCGGCGCCTTGTGGTCTCCATTAGGTTTCTGGGACGGACGTGTCGGTCCGGGCTTCGTGAACCCGCAGACGGGTCAGACCACCATTCCCAATGGCGGCGCGCTGGAGGCGCAGTCCATCGTGCCCATCCTCGCGGACAACGAGATGGCCCGAGAGAACCGCACTTGGGACGATGTCGCGAGCAAACTGGCCGCTGTTACGCCAATGGCCTTGGCGACTTATGTGCCTCCGGACACGGCCAATGCCCTCACGGCAAATCCGACCTATCCGGATCTATTCGCGGCCGCGTATGGCGATCCGGCGATCACGGCCGAGCGTATCGCCTTTGCCATCGCCACCTATGAGCGGACCCTCGTCCCCAACCAGACACGCTTCGACCTCGGCACCTTGACCCCGCAACAGCAACAGGGTCTCAACGTGTTCCAGAACCCGGGATCGCGCTGCACGGTTTGCCACGCGCCGCCGTTGTTCACCAACAACACCTTCCGCAACATCGGTTTGCGGCCCATCGCCGAGGACACTGGGCGACAAGGCGTGACCGGTGATCCGGCCGACGCCGGCCGCTTCAAAGTGCCCGCCCTGCGCAATGTGGGCCTCAAGCCGACCTACATGCACAACGGCAGGCGATCCACGCTGGAGCAAGTGATCGATTTCTATCTGGGAATCAACGGGCAAGTTCAGTTTCCACAAAACCAGGACCCGGCCATCCCGGGGATTGCCATGCCTCCGCAGGCCCGGATCGATCTGATCGAGTTCCTCCGCAACGGCCTGACCGATCCGCGAGTGGCAGCCGAGACCTTCCCCTTTGATCGCCCGATCCTGGCGATGGAGCGCGGCGACGCCGATCGTGATGGAGATATCGACACCGCTGATCGCACCTCGTTCGAGTCCTGTTTCACCGGACCAGATGCCGGACCGGTGGCTGCGGGATGCCGGCGGCATGACATGGAGGGAGACGGCGATGTGGATTGCGCAGATTGGACTCAGTTCACCCAGGTTTGGACGGAGACCGATCCGCCCGCGGAATTCGCGACGTGCACCGTGGCCCCCATTCCCGCCGCCTCCCAATGGGGGCTCGCGGTCATGACCCTGGGAATCCTCATCGTCGGTACGCTGCGCCTCCGGCAGCCGGCGGGGCCGCCTGCGTTGTCGGTGAATCGACCGAGAACCGGGAGCATGTCCCGTGAATAGTTCAACTACACGCGGGACAATCTCGGCATGCGACGTCAACCGGCCAGCTCGAGGAACCTCTTGGCCATCTGGGGTCCTTTGCCTTCGTCCTCATGCTTGAAGAAGACGAACGCATCGGCCCATTCTTGGTCTCGGATGCGTTCCAGCCAAGTGTTCAGTTCCGCGTCACCATAATCGGGCCGCCGCAGTCGAAGGTAGCCCCACTTGGCGGTCGAGACGAACGGAACCTCGACGCCGTCTTCGGCTTCGGCGATGCACAGCACGGCGTGATGGTCGCTGAGAAGAGCGAACATCTCGTCGTCGAACCATGAGGGGTGGCGGAACTCGAAGGCCGCACGACGCTGCGGTGGCAGAAGGGCGAGGAAGTCTCGCAGCTTCGGCACATCCTTCTTCAGATTCGGCGGCACCTGGAACAATAGCGGCCCCAGACGTTCCTTCAGTACCCCCGCCACCCGGAGCAGGTACGACACCGAGTCGTCGGTGTCCTTCAGCCGCTGGATATGCGTGATTCGCTTCGAGGCCTTGAGCACAAACTTGAAGTCCGGGGGAACGTCGCTCGCCCACGACTCCAGGACTGACTCTTTGGGCATGCGATAGAAGGTGTTGTTGATTTCCACAGTGCGAAAACGTTCGCCGTAATAGCGGAGCATGCCCTTGGCAGGCAGGTCCTGGGGATAGAACGTACCTTTCCACTCTTTGTAGGAATAGCCGCTCGTGCCGACGTACAGCTCCATGAACCGGAGAGCGTACGTTGTGGACGCGGGATCGGTCAACACCCCCTGTGGTGTCGTGTCGCGAGCGTCCTTCAGCGAAGACACGACTCAATCAGTTGCACCTTCCGCATCTGTCGCGGCAGAAGCCTTGGGTGCTGCAGGTGCCCAGGGAGCACGTGCCGCCGGTATCGCACGGACCGTCGTTATCGCAGGGGATGCCCGGGCGGGTGCCGCCCACGCACACACCGCAGTGCTTGTTGGCCGTGCAGGTGTCCTCCGTGCCCTTGCAGCTGGCGCCGAGGACTTCGACGTCATAGCTGGAGCTGGGAATGATCTCCGCTCCGATGACGTGGACCAG
>SBAX01000432.1 GCA_005240095.1 Phycisphaera mikurensis | reverse complement strand
ATGCCGCGTCCCGATGCTCCCAGGTCGCCGCCGTCATCGCCGACGCTCCCTTCATATCCTACACCGACGTGATGCATCGCTTCGTTGCCCTGGTCCGCAACGACCCAAACGCTTCGTTGGGCAGCAAGATCGGGATCGGGCTTCTCAAGCTGCCGGGGATGCTCTGGCTCACTGGAGTCGAGTTCTACTTCCGCACCGGCGTTAACCTGAACGCAGAGAAGATCGACGCCGTCCACGCCGTCCGTGAAATCAAGCAGCTTCCCGTCCTCTTCCTCGCCGGCGAAAACGACCCCATCGCCCCGCCGGCAAACACGCACAAGCTCTTTGACGCTACATCCAGCTCAACCAAGTCGTTGTTCATCATCCCCCAGGCGACGCACGCGACGTTCACGAAGGATACGCGCGAGTTCTACGAGCAACACGTCCTTGAATTCCTCAGCAGGCTCAATCCGTGAACGTTAGCCATTCTTGCGCTGTGACCGAGTTCGCGTCAATTCGTATGGCAAACCTAGGTGCAGGGAGGGTGATGATTGACGAGCCCCAGCGGATCTTGTATCTGACGCGGTGAGCGAAAGCAGGGCGGAATGCACCGCCGTGGCGATTGGTACAGCGCTTGGCAAAGGCTCGGAAACAAAGCACGGTTACCTATGTACTGGCTTGGATGGGTCGTGGTCGCGCTGGCGTTCGTCGAAGGGGGATGGCTTGCGTTTGATGGTTCGATGGCGTTGCTCAGCGGCGATTATGTCACGCCGAAATCCGGACCGCATGCGGGGCAGCTCGGCCCTTGGTCGAAGGTTGTCGCGGCCGTCGGTATTCCCCCACGGTCCACACTTATGAAGTCGATCCACGTATTTCTCGGCGTCGTTTGGTTGGCGGTGATCGTTTGCTTTGCGCTCCGCCAGCACTGGGCCTGGCTCGGTATGCTCATCTGCGCGATGGCTGGTCTGTGGTATCTGCCTTTCGGCACGCTAATGAGCGTGATCCAGATCGTATTGCTGCTCTTGCCGCCGGTCAGGGCGTCGGTTGTCCTCGCGTGAAAGTATAGAAGCTCGCGGGCCGGCGGCACATTTCAGCGGGTCGCATTTGCTTCGTAAAACGAGGGTACCTACGACGCGCGGGTTGCGAGCAGGAGAACGATGAACAGCGCGTGTACGCCAACGACGACCATCAAGATCATCCACGCAACCCCCATTGGCCCCTTGAAGATTGGTGGAACCAACGCTTGGGGGCGTATCGCAGGCGGCGAAGGCCAAAAAACGAAGCCAAGCCAATGGCGATGAGAGCAACAAGTAGCAATTCTACCAGGTGCAGCCTTTGGGGTCGCAGGAGGATGAGACCGACGAGCAACAGCCCGAGCATGGCATCGATTCCGAGCCCGACGGAAAGCGACACGATGGCAACGAACCAGGCGCTAGTCTGAAGGTTGGCCAAATCAAGAGAAAGCGTGAGCTCGGCACCGCATTCCGGACACGTCTGCGATTCCGAGCCCCGCAAGTTGTACGAGCATGCCGGACAGGGCGTGTCACGCTGGGCCAGCCAATCCCGTAACACCCCTGCGTCTTGCCCTCCACTGGTCGAGGTAAAAGCTTGGTTCACGGGACCCCTACCCGCATCGTTTCTTGTGCCTCGGGTTCGTGCGGAACCATCTGGGACATCACAGTCCGTAACTCGACAAACCAATCGGAACCAACGGGGCGTGGACTGAAGTCATCCCTGTAGAAAAGACCCGACGACGTACTCGTTTCCCCGTTGCGTGACCCGTAAAAGGCCAGTTGTTTGATCCACCGGGTCGGCCTGGGTATTTGGTCACTCCATTCTACGCCTCGATCATAAAAAAGCACCATGTCCCAAAGTGGGTGCGTGTCGGGCGTGCGGTCCGAACAGGACCGGAAACGATCGAAGAGCCGGTACGGGGGCGGTAACGCCGAACGTGTCTGCTCGGCCCATCCGGGAAAAACATGCTCAGCGTAGGCGCCGCCGACGAGTCGCATCGGATCGTAAAACTGGTGGACACGCGCATCGGTAAGCACGGCCGATGCAACCCCGGCGGTGGTCTCGTCGTCGTTCCGAAGCATAGCGACCCACACGATGCTGACGCTTACATCGGCATCCGGGAAATCCTCGAAGACCGCTCTGGCCACCGCACGGGCGGCATACAGGCACCCGCCTCAAGTAGGCGAGAAAATTGCGACCACTCGAATCTTGTGCGTTTCGCCGTTGAATCGATCGCGCAGCGGCGCGAGCGAATCCAGGACAACGGTCGGGGCCGAGCGCGATGCAGGATCATGGCCCTGCAAGTGCGAGGAGCCGACGCGCGAGCCGGTGGTACGGCATCCCGAGGACATGCCGACGAGGAGCGCAGCGAACAGGGCGGCGAGCTGATCATCTTTCCCGAAGCGCACTTGGTCTCCTCGCATATGGCTCATCCGGGATGTCCCAAGGTCGAGATGCCGTATGTTACTCTCTCGGGGGAGGCTGCAACACTTCGCGTTGCGAGGCGAAAGGCGAACCCCCTCATGCCTCGTCCGAGCGCAACGAAAACGCCCGAACGGGGAGGGACCCCCCACTGCTTTCACAATGTTCCGATTTCGCGAAATCCCACGGTTTTCAGGCATTTTCGGGAGCGTCGGGTTGCGGGGCAGCTCCCCACGCAGTCCGAAGGCCGAGTACGCCGTCCTCGATTTCCGCGTGCCCAGTGTTGGGATCGGCGCGTTGCACGAGGCAAAGATCGTCAAAGCAGTGGGGACCCCCTCCCTTCCGCTTCCTGCCAACTGGGCGGTCCGCGAGCTTCAGGAAACGGCTGATGCGGACCCGGAATCCAGGTTCTGACGTCCAATCAGTGCGTTCCTGCGGCTGGATTTGGAGTCCGAAGTTCGTTTCGCTGGTTTTGGAAGAGAGATCCGGTGGCGCGTGGAACCCTCTTCATTGAATCCTTTCGCGGAGCACTACGCGGCCAGGGCGAGCAGGCGGCCCGCCCTTTCATCAGCCTCGGCGCGTTCGCCGGCGTGGGCAAACTTGGCCGACAGCCTCGTCAGTGCGTCGACCACCGCGAAAACCGTAAACGCCCCCTTCTCCCTCGCGATCTCGACGGCCTTCTTGGCCAGCGTGCGAGTGATGTCGTACTGGCCGAGCACCTTGAGGACCTCATCGGCGCTGGTGCCGAGTCTGGTCTCCATCGCCTTTCTGATCGTGGCGACGAAGCCGTCCTTGCGCTGGTCGCGCTTCTCAACCAGGGCCTCGACCATGCGACGAATCTCATTCAAACACTCGTGCACGTTGGCCGTGTGCTTGCGTTTGAACTCGACGACTTCGACCGCATCCCACACCAGATGATTCGCGCAGACTTTCTGATACCAGAAGGTCTGCACGCCGACGGAGCGCCGGCCCACTTCGCTGTTCCAGCAAAAAAACCCTGGGGCGAAAGCCTGCTCATCGATCTCCGTCCAACCGAGCGGATCGATCAGGAACAGAAACATGTCCTGTTCGCCAGCGTAAAGCCCCGTCCCGCCCCCTGCCGCTTCGTGCGGCGGGCGGAAGTCGACCGCGAACTCACGAAGCATGGTGAGCAGGTCCACGTCCCACAGCCGCGTGTACGCCACGCCGTGGATCGACCGAACCAGGTCGCCCGTCGTGAGGATCTGCACCGGCTTCTCCGCGGACGGGATGGTCTCGTCGAAGACTCGGCACGCCGTCTCCGGCGACAGGCGGTTGATCGTGTCCTTGCTCACGTTGGCCAGGCGGCAAAGCTGAGCGAAGGACCAGTCGTTCATCGGATACGGCCGATCACCACCGAAGGCCAGCGCCAGCCGCCCTTCCTGCACCTGCGGCCGCACGTTTTGCGGCGGGTGCCAGTGATCAATCGAAAGCTCCTTCTTCTTGTGGCAGTGCTCCCAGATCGCCTGCAGCGACGGGAAGCACTCGTCCGGCCCGCGCCGGAACAATTCGTTTCTTGCTCGGGTAAGCGTTTGCATGCTCAAAACCTCCTCTCTTGTTTGTGCACCACCGGTCTCTCGGCCGCGGCCGCAAAAGTCGGCACGCCGCCGAACGACCGGGGAACCCAAGGGGGCCACGATTGGCGCATGGGGCGGGAATGCGTATTCTTTACCCACATCATGAGAAGCTACCCTGTCCTGGAGGCCTGCTGAGCCATGAGTCCACGCAACCCCGGTGCCGAAAAGACCCGTTTTACGCTCTGGCTGCCGGATGAAATGCTGGAGGCGCTGACCGGCGTCCAACGCCAAACCGGCAAGGAATCCGTGGCCGAGGTGATCCGCGAGGCGATCAGCGTGTATTGCGACCTGCTCAAGGCCCGCGAGGAAGGTGTCGAACTGTACTTCAGGCACGGGAAGTCGGGCAAGTCGGGTCCGGTCTGGATTCTTCCTGGTCCGCCGCCCGGCCTGCGCCGCCGGCGCTGAACATTTCTTTTTTTTCGGCTTGATGGGATATCGAGTATGCATAAAATCATACCGGAGGCGCCGTGTCCAGGCGCTTGTGTGGGGGTGGTCCAACAATGACTCCTGTCCGGGTAGTGTCGACCAGGCCCGAAGCAGCGGAGGGGGCGCGCCATGAGGGAGGTCTCAGGGCGCAACTTCGGGCTGCTGATCGCCTACGTGTTGCCCGGGTTTGTGGCCCTGACCGGGGCGGCACGATGTTCGACGGCCGTACGCCAGTGGATGGACCAACATGTGGCAGCATGCGGCGCGACGGCGACGGTTGGCGGTTTTCTGTACGTGACCCTCGCATCGGTCGGCGTAGGTTTGACGGTGAGTACGGTGCGATGGGCGGTGATCGACACGCTGCATCATTGGACGGGGATTCCAGGGCCTTGCTGGGACGATTCCCGGCTGCAGGAGAAGCTGGAGGCCTTCGAGGCCCTGGTCGAGAACCATTACCGCTACTAGCAGTTCTACGCGAACATGCTCGTGAGCCTGCTGGGAATCCTTGCCGGCCGGTTCCTCGAATCGCCGGCCGGCGTGGGCGGGTTTGGAGCGGGCGATTACGTGATCGCGTCGGTTGGACTTCTCTATTGGGCTGGCTCGCGCGATACCCTGAAACGTTACTATGAGCGCGCGGCCGTGTTGCTGGGAACAGCAGAAGGGACGGTGTACGGTGACGAACGGACACGTGATGGAGATGGTGGAAACGAAGAAGAGTGCGTCCAAGGAAAAACAGCGGCCGGGGCAGCGCCGCAAACTTCAGCGGGTGACGAAGGAAGTCGCCAAGCCGGCGATGGCTCGCGATAGCGACGGACGCCTTTCGAAAGCGTGATGGCGCTGGCCGGGGGCTGCTCGGATCCCGCGATGATGATCGGGTCGGTCGGGTTCGTACGGTCGGACAGGGGAGCAGCCAGTTTGGCGGGTCCAACGCTGATCGGCTTGGGTAAGCCAGAGGGCGGCTGATGCTGCGGGGGTTGGTATGTCCCCGAAACCCTCTGGTCCCCGAATCCCGAGTCCTTACTCGGCGGATTCGGGGCTCCCATTGGCCCGCTGGTTGTGCTCATAGATGAAGGTGTGGACCCGGTCGGCCAGCTTGGCCACCAGGGGAAGATCGTCCCGGCCAAAGCTGTCCGTTGTCTTCCAGTCCTCGCCTTCGGGCTTGTACAACCTCTGAAAGGTGACGTTGTGCATCGTACCGCGGGCCGTTTCATTAGCCCACACCAGGGCCTTGACCCTGCCGATACGAAACTCCTTGATTGGTCGTTGCGCCATGGTTGGTTCTCCTGTTTCCATTTCGTACCTCATCGAACGCCGCTCACGCGGCAACATACACTCGCCCCGGCTCACCGGCCTGATCCAGTCGGACCTCTTTGATCCAATGGATCACCTGATCGATGACACCCTGCAGAACACGCCGATCTGTCCCCCGGAGGCTCAGGGCGAACATCAGCGCCTGCAACATCCGCAGTTCTTCATAGCGGATACGCAACGTGCGCCCGTAGGCGTGTGTGATCTCTACAACATGCTCGACCCTGCCGGCGTCGGGGTCGCCTTCAAGATAAATCCGCGCGATGAAGGAGCCTTCTTCATGCACGTGGATCGGTTCGTCAACCATCGTTACGCACCTCCTTTCATTGAAACCTTGTGCAGCATCGCGGCCCTCTCCCCGACCGTGTCCGCGCGGGATGCGCCACGGCCGTGGACAAGGCGGTGAAGAATGGTGCTACCGGTATGAAGCCGGGCTTGCCCGGCTGAAAAAGAACGGCTGTTGGCCTTCCACCCGAGCATGCCACATCGGCGAACCTTACGCAAACCCTGTTTTGCCCCCGTGATCCCCGCGCCAGCGGGAGGGGAAGAAGGGGCGGAAGGGGGT
>SBAX01000097.1 GCA_005240095.1 Phycisphaera mikurensis | reverse complement strand
GGGTGAGGGTAGAGCGTTCGATCGTGAAGTAAGGGCAGCTCAGCGCACCCCATGCATCATCGCATTGACTTTGCGGATCACCAGGAAGCACACGAAGGACACCGCCACCAGCGAACCGAAAATGTACGCAAAGTACTTGCCCGGGTCGATCGTGCCATAAACCTCGCCCAACTGGCCGGCCGTGTAGTTCCCGAAGAAGATCATCACATGCCACATGCCCATCATCATCGTGGCATACGCCGCCGGTGCCAGCTTGCTCACCATGGACAGACCCACCGGTGATACGCAGAGCTCGCCCAGCGTGCACAGAATGTAGAACCAGAACAGCCACCACGAGCTGACCTTGAACCTGGCGGAGTCAACATACAGCTTGTTCAAGGCGTCGCGGAACGCAGGTTCCGCCCCGGCCACCAGAAGCATCTTGTAATCCCGGTCGCCGAGCTCGACAGTCGACGTCAGCGTTCGCGTTGCCTCATCGTAGAAAACGGCGCTCTTGGGGAACCCCGCATAGCGAAGGTCAAAGCCCGGCGGCGTCGAATCAAGCTGCACCTTCACGCTGAAATCCTTGCCCTTTTCCTTCTTGGCCTGCGCCGACGCCAGGGCAAGCTCCCGCACTTTCGACAGGTATTGCGGCGAAACGCTGGCCCGCAGCAGCCGGTCACGGTCGGTGTCCGCAAGCACGCCCGTCATATTGAGCTGCTTGGCATTCTTGTCGAAGAGGATTCGGCCGCCCTGCACCACCTTGGGATCGTGCTCGTCTACCTGCGCCCGGGCAAACTCCCCGATATCCTTCTCATCGCCCAGGTCCGGAGCATCCCGGAACACCACGCGATTCTCCGCATCAGCGACGATCCCCGGCGGCAGCGCCGCCAGCGGCGCACTCGACGGCTGGGCCTCATATTTGATCGACCACACCATCAGCGCGAACGCCAACCCCTGCAGAAACAGCCCAATGGACATCTTCGCGGGGATGGACAACCGAATCCCCATCCGCGGCAGGAACACCCACAGCCACGCAAACACCGGCCCCAGCACAAAAATGGCCAGCGCATTGATGGACTGGAACCATTCCGTCTTCACCGGGTTCCACAGCCCCACCCAACCTCGTACCAAAGCACTGCCCGATTCCTCCACGGGTGGCGCGGACTTCTCTCCCTCGATCACCGGGAAAACGGAAGGAACGGGCGGCGCTTCGGTGATGTATCGATTGCTCGACTTGTCCGCGAAGATGTTCATCGCATTGCCGGCTTGCTCGAACGCGCCCCAGAAGAAAACCACGAATAGCCCCAGGACGTAGACGGCCAGGACGCGATCTCGCAGGGCCATAGGGATGCGCTTGACGATCAGCCACCCCATGATGCAGGCGATGCCGCCGCCCCCGCTGTAGGCCACCGCGTCATTCATCTTCAGTATGCCGAACTTCACCAGAGCCCACGGGACCGCAACCACGAGAATCCCAAGCAGGATCATCAGTTGCGGGGCAAGCCCGGAAAGAATCGGTATGGCGGACGGCGCCGTTTGCGCTTCCTGCTCGGTCAAATAATGACCGGCAGGTTTCTTGACCGCGGTCTGCTTGGCCGGCTCTGCCGGAGGACTTGTCGCCACCGCCTGCACCCAGCGCAAACCCAGAAGATACGTAACCAGTCCGATCAGCATCCCCACTCCGGCGGCCGCGAAGCCGGCGCGGAAACCCCACCGGGTGTTCTCTCGCAGTTCGGAGCACACGATCGGCGCAATGAACGCCCCGAGGTTCACGCCCATATAGAAGATCGTGTATGCACTGTCCCGCCGCGCATCATTAGGGGGGTAGAGTCGCCCGACCTGCGTGGCCATGTTCGGCTTGAAGAGTCCATTCCCAATTACCAGTAACCCGAGGGCTACGTAAAACACCTGCTCGCTTTCGACCGTCATGCAGAACTGGCCGATCGCCATGGTTGATGCACCCAGCACGATCGCCCATTTGTTCCCCAGGTATTTGTCCGCCAGAAACCCGCCGAGCAGCGGCGTGAGGTACACCAGCGCCGTGAACCACTTATAGACCCCCGACGCCCGCTCCTGCGGCCACTTGAAGTAATTGACCATGTACAGAATGAGCAGCGCCCGCATCCCGTAGTAGTTGAACCGTTCCCACATCTCCGTGAAGAACAGCACGAACAGTCCCTTGGGATGGCCCAGAATCGTGCCCGGTTCCTTCGCCCGAACAAACGTGTCAGTCATCGGTGTTTACTCACTGTGTCAGCGAACCTGCAATCGCCGCATCCTCGCCTTACGCCCCGTACTTGCGAATCGCGCGGTTGAGCATCGGCTGCAGCGCCAGGATCACCAGGGCCACGCCGAACAGCGCCAGGGCCAGAATCGCAAACATCTTAGCCGTAGGCTCCAGCCCGCTGATGAACCCGGAAAGCTTGTTCCCTACCGCCGTCGAGACAAACCACCCGCCCAGCATGAGGCCGACAAACCGCTTGGGCGAAAGCTTGGTCACCAGCGACAAGCCCATCGGCGAAAGCAGCAGCTCGCCCACGGTGATCACCATGTAAAACAGCACGATCCACCAGGCGCTGACCTTGTGCTGACCGTCCTTGCCGACGTAGGCCGCCAAGGCGGTGACCAGCAGGGCCACGGCCGTAATCAGCAGCCCGTACAGAATCTTCCGCGCCGTGCTGATCCCCTTGCCCAGCCGCACGCGCCAGCTCAGGAACGCCACCACAATCGGCGTCAGAATCACCACGAAAAGCGGATTCAGGAAGTTCGCGATGAGTTCGGCGTTGAGCAGACCCAGGAAACTTCCCCGCGGCAGCCGCTCGGCCGCCGCGCCCTGAAAGATCCGGTCATGCGTCGCCTGCGAAATCAGGATTACTGGAAACTTGTGCCCCTCTTTCTCTCGTATCAGGAGAGCTTCGCGCAACGGCTTCGATGTCTCGGGCACCTTGACGGAGACGGTCGGGACGCCGTGGGTGTCTTTTTCCGTGGTGACCGTCATCTGGCCTGCCTGGTACACATTCAGCGTCAGGAACTTCCATTCGTCCCATTGCTGGGCACTGATTCCGGGCTCCGTGCCGGCTATTTCCTTTACATCCGGATGTTTCTGCGTCACAGCGGCCAGGGCCGTGTCGCTGATGCGCTTCGCTCCGAACATGGCATCGGTCTGGGCGTCTACGACGACAAGCGTGTCTTCCGACGGCCTGGGCAGACTCGGGTCGGCATTCTTGAAATACGACGGCATCGCTTTCTGGCAGTAATACTTCTCCACTACGTCCGGCACCCAGCCGCCTTCCCGGTTGGTCCGCTCCTCTGCAAACAGCGTGATCAGCCCGCCGTTGAGGTGCAGGATCATGAAGAACGCCCCGCCGGCCAGATAAACCGGCAGAATCGCTCCCAGCCCCGGTCGCTCGTCGGGCGTCGCCCGCACTACCAGCATGACGAAATAGAAGCCGATCGGCAGCATGGCCACGAGGAACGCAAACGTGATCGGCCCCAGGCTGTCCTTCACCAGGGCGATCTGATTGCCCAGGTAATATCCGATCGCGCCGAAAATCGCCGCCGGCAAGAGGATGGTGAGGGTGATCTTTCCCAGTCCCGCGTCGCGAGGATCGATGACGGGCTGCCGATCCGCGGGTGCCAGCTTTCGCCAGTTCAGCAGCAGGTTTCCAACCCCGACGAGCAAGCCCACACCCGCCCCCATAAACGCCATACTGAACGTCCACTCGTTCCGCAGCGGCGCCGAGAGCAGCGCCGACAGGCACGCCCCGATGTTGATGCCCATGTAAAAGATATTGAATCCCGCGTCGCGCTTGGGATCGCCGGGTGCGTAGAGGTTCCCCACCATGGCCGTAATGTTCGGCTTGAACAGGCCGTTGCCGAGGCACACCAGGGCCAGCCCGCCGTACAGCGCGCCCTCGCTTCGCACCCCCAACAGAAAGTACCCGCCTGAGAGCAGCAGCCCTCCCATCAGCACCGCAAGCCGGTATCCCAGTAATCGATCCGCGATCAGCCCGCCGAGAAACGGCGTGAAGTACACGAATGCCATGTACGTGCCGTAGATTTCTGCGGCGTGCTTGACCGTCATCCCCAAGCCCCCGCGCTCCGTGTCCCGCAGATACAGCACGAGGATCCCGACAATGATGTAGAAGCCCAGCCGTTCCCACATCTCGGTAAAGAACAGGGCGGAAAGCCCCTTGGGGTGGCGCGATCGTCCGGTGGCATCGCCCATGAAGGCGGTCGTGGTGGTGCTCAAGTGCAGTTCCTCCACTAGACCCCGTCTCCCTCTCAGGGAGGGGAAGGGGTGAGGGTCTCTGAGCTCGGTTCTACAGCAAATCCCCGCGACGCACGGCGAATCGACGGGCCGCGGGGATAAGTGCGGGAAGCCTAGCCGAGAACCCACGTTCGGAAAAGCCAGCGAGAGCGAGGGCTGGTTCCGAGCCGCTACCGGAAGGGGAGCGGACCTTGCGGCTCCAGCCCATCCATCCAAGTTTGACTCGAACCGGCCGAGCCGCGAAAGATAGCCTCCATGCCCGAACTTCCCGAGGCCGAGACCATCGCCCGCCAGCTTCACCGCGAGCTTGCTGGAAGGACCATCGGCCGCGTTACCCTCCTCCGCCCGGACATCGTCCACGCCGCATTACCCCCTCTCCCAGCAGAAGAGGGTGGCACGGACAAGCTCGGCTTGTCCGTGCGGGGATGTCGGGCGGGTGGCACGGACAAGCTCGGCTTGTCCGTGCAGGGATGGCGATGCGCCCCGGATGCCGCAACACTGCTGGATGCTCTGGTCGCGAAGCGCCGCGTGCGTCAGGTCCGCCGCCGGGCTAAGCGGGTCATCCTCGACCTGAGCAACGACGTCTGCCTCCTCTTCCGCCTGGGCATGACCGGCCAGCTCGGCGTCGTGGATAGCAGCGCACCCATTGAGAAACACACGCACCTCCGCATCGCCATCGCAGGCACCTGCCGCGAGCTGCGCTTCCGCGACGCCCGCCGCTTCGGCGGCCTGTGGCTGGTACGCGGGAACGATCGCGAGCTTCACGCGGACCTCGGCCTCGAACCCCTCGACGCTTCGCCGAAGCAGTTCCGCGCCGCCCTCGCCCGCCACCGGCAGATCAAGGCCTTGCTCATGGATCAGTCGGTCATCGCCGGCCTGGGCAACATCTACTGCGACGAATCGCTGCACGCCGCCCGCATCCACCCCCTTACCCGTAGCGACCGCCTCGACGCCGCGGCCGCAACCCGCCTGCTGCGTGCCATCAAGATGACACTCCGCCGAGCCATCCGCTTCAACGGCTCCACCCTTTCCGACTATCGCGACGCCGGTGGTCGCGAAGGCGCCTTCCAGAAGCTCCACAGC
>SBAX01000429.1 GCA_005240095.1 Phycisphaera mikurensis | reverse complement strand
CCCCACAACCCATGCCGCAGCCTCCGAAGAATCCATATCCGCCGCCATCGGTTTTGGCCCGCAAGAAAAAGAAGAGCGCTCCGACGACCATCATGACCATCAGAAAACCGAACTTCCTCATGCCCGCCTGATAGGCTAAGACAAATCGCAAGCCGCCGATCAGTTCAAAGGTCAGAAACGCCCAGACGCTGATGGACCACAGGTCGCGCCAGGCGTGGCGCACGATGGTCGAGCCGATCCACAACACGACGAAGACAACCCCGTATGCGATGAGGAATTCCGGTCCGCGCAGCTTTTGAGTGTACAGGGTCACGCCCACAACGACCGTGGCCATGAGAACGCCCGCAGTGAGCCAGCCGGCAGCAGACAGGCCGCAAGCTTCGTCCGCTTGCGGCGGCTCCACGGCGGATGCTTCGACCGGGGGCAACATCGTCCGGGCTTCGAACGTGTGGCGGCACCCCGGACAGCGCATGAGTGTTTCCGGCGCGCATCCCTCCGGCAGCCGCGCGGGGGAAAGGCAGATCGGGCAACGTCCCCGGTCCGGCGTGCTGCCTACGGGCTGGGCCATCGTTGCTCGATCCAGGACAGCACGGCGCTTAGCAGGGTGTGAAGGCGGCCGTGGGTATCGCGAACTTCCTCCGCCCGCATCCTTTTGCCCCGTCGCTTCAGCGTCGCGAGATCGGCGAGGACGGAGGCGTCCACGTCCAATCCCCGCGAGATGATCGGGATTCGGGCCAGCCTGTCGGGCGGCAGACTCACCTTGTCGAGGCGCAGAATCTCCGACAAGTTCGTCACCACGCCCGTGCCCACGCGGAACACGAAACGCGTGAAGCGCCGCCGGTCGTCGCCCATGGTGATGAAGGCATGCGTGAGCCGCATCTGATAGTTGCGCAGCGACTGTTCAATGAGAAAGCGCTCTTGCGCTGGATCGAAGCTGAATTCCCGAAGGAAGTCGGCCCCGTGCAGGACGCGGTAGTTGCGGCGGATGCTGAGGAACTTGGGAGCGAAAACGCGAAGCGTCCGCTCCATCCCGCGCCGCGCGATCACCATGGGGCTGATGGGCAGGGAGTCCTCAATGGCCGCAGCGATGGCCTCGTGGGCCTGGGGCGTGGACTCCTCCAGCACCAGAAGGACGTTCACGTCGGAGACGCCGGGAACCAGGTCGCCGCGAACGGCGCTGCCGTACAGCATGCAGGAGTACAGATTCGCCCCAAGCGCGGCGCGCAGTTTGTCGGCGATGGATTCTAGGGAGCTTGTTAGTTGGGAAATCGCGGCCACGCGGCGAATCGTAACCCGTGACAAACCGCGGGTCGAGGCACCCGTGCAAACGATCAGGTCGTCGCTCGCTGCTGGCCGGCCTTGCCCAGGAACGCTTCGATGCGGTCGAGGCCTTTGTCGATCTGGGGCAGGGAGGTGGCGAAGGAGAGGCGGACGTGCTGGTCCATGCCGAAAGCTTCGCCGGGGACGACGGCCACCTTGGCCTCTTCGAGCAGTCGCGAGGCGAAGGCCGTCGAGCCATCTACGCCCAAGCGGGCAAAGGCCGCGCTCACGTTCGGAAAACAGTAGAACGCCCCCGTGGGTTTGGGGCAGCGCACGCCGGGGATGGCCGTCAGGCGCCGCCACATGTGCGCCCCGCGGCGCTCGAACTCTACGCGCATGGCTTCCACGCAGGCCTGATCGCCGCCCAAGGCCGCGGCGTAGGCGATCTGGCTGAAGGTGGCCGCCCCGCTGGTGGACTGCGACTGCAGCTTGGCCATGGCCTTGATGATCTCCACCGGGCCGGCCGCATAGCCCAGCCGCCAGCCGGGCATAGCATAAGTCTTCGAAGCACTGTTGCAGGTCAGCGTCTGGGCGTACGCCTTGGCGCTTACGCTCGCGTAGCTGATCGTCTTCTGCCCGCCGTACAGCAGGCGGTCGTAAATCTCATCCGCCAGGACGACGATGTCATGCTCCTGGAGAACGTTGGCCAGCGCCCGGACTTCATCCGGATCGTACGTGACGCCGCTTGGATTGGAGGGCGAGTTGAACACGAACATGCGTGTCCGCCGCGTGATCGCTGAGCGCAGCAGATCGGGCGTGAGCTTGTAGTCCCGCGATTCGGGCCCCACCACGAACATCGGCTCCGCCCCGGTCAGGCGGACCATCTCCGGATAGCTGACCCAGTAGGGCTTGGGGATGATGACCTCATCGCCGGGATCGAGCAGGGCATGGAAGGCCAAGTATGCGGCGTCTTTGCCGCCGGAGGTGATGATGACCTGCTCCGGCTTGTAGGTCAGTTGCGCGTCCCGCAGGAGGCTGTCGCAGACCGCCTTACGCGCCACGTTGAGTCCGGACGCGGGGTTGGGATAGCGGGTCTGTCCCGCGTTGAGGGCGTCGATGGCCGCCTGTCGGATGTGCGCCGGGGTGTCGAAGTCCGGTTCGCCCGCGCCGAAGCTGACCACGTCCACGCCCTCGGCTTTCATCCGCGCCGCCTTGGCCGACACCGCCAGGGTGGCCGACTCCTTCAAACTCTCCGCCCGCTGCGATAGTCTCATGCATCAGTCCTCCCGAAACCGGCCGCATCATCACCGCCGGGCAGCGACTGAACAAGATCGATGATAGACGTTGCTGAGAAAACGCCGGCACCAGCGTCGGACTTCAGTCCCCCACCCCAGGATGGGGTGGGGCACCCAACCGCCCTCCCATCAATCGACGGCTTCGTTGAAGAGCACGTCCGCGCCCATGCCCACGCGGAGCACGTCCGTCCCTTCTTCCAGCGTGACTTTGGCGCGGAAGACCTGCTTGCTGCGCTCCTCGGGGGTCTGGATGTTGCGCGGCGTGAATTCGCCTTCGGTGGCGAGGAACGTCAGCCGGCCCATGAACTTTCGATCGGGGAAGCTGTCCACGCGAACGGGGACGCGCTGCCCGAGGCGCACGTCGCCGAGGCGCGACTCGGGCACGTACGTCCGCACCCACAGCCGTGAGTAGTCCAGCTCGGTCAGGGCCGGGGCGTTGGCGGCCACGAGATCGCCGGGGCGAAGGCTGATCGCCTCCACCACGCAGTCGTACGGCGAGACCACGGTCAGCTCGCGCATCTGCGTTTCGATGGCCGCGACTTGGGCCTTGGCCGCGTCCACATGCGCGGCGGCCTCGGTGATGTCCTCGGCGCGAAACCCACGCTCCAGCAGGGCGAGCGCCGCCTCCGCTTCATTGAGCGCCGCCTGGGCCTCGGCGAGTTCCTCTTTTCGCGTGCCTTCCTCGAGCAGGGCCAGCTCCTGCTCCGCTGCCGCGGCCTCGGCCTGCGAATGTTTGAACTCCCGCACGGCCTTGTCGTATTCCACCTTCGCGGCCGACTCCTCCGCGCGGAGGTTCTTGACCCGTTCGTACTCGGACGTCGCCAAGTCCAGATTGGCCTTGGCCATATTCAGCCGCTCCCCGGCGATCTCAATCTCCCGAGCCCGCGGACCGGCGGTCAGCTTGGCCAACACCGCGGCCGCCCGGTCCCGCTTGGCTCGCGCCTGGGCGATTTCCTCCACCCGGTAGCCGGTCTTGAGACGATCGTGCTCGGCTTGGAACGCGGCGAGCTGAGCCTGCGCCTCGGCCAGGCGCTCCTGCCAGTCGAACGGATCCAATGTGAACAGCCGCTGCCCGGTGGTGACCCGCTGGCCTTCGGCCGCCAGCACTTCCGCCACCCGGCCGCCCACCCGGGACCCCACACGGACTTCGTCGGCCTCGACGAAGCCCGACACCACAAAGGGAGCCGCCTGGGCCTGTCGCCAATACAACCAGAGGATGATCCCCGCGCCGCCGAGAACAAATACAATCGCCACTTTTCGCATAAGGATTCCTAAGGCGGCCCGGATTGTCCCCGGCAGGGCGGCGATGGGAAGGGGAGTGGGAGCCCTCGCCGTCCTATCTAGAGAATAGAAACTGGAGGCTAGAAACTAGAATCGAGCGTGCGCGCTGAAAGGCCCGCGGCTCCGCCGGGACTCGGTGGCCCTCACCTCTGCCCCTCTCCCGTGGGGGAGAGGGGACGAACGCACGGCTCGGCAGGAGCCTCGCCCTCCCAAAGGCGAAGCGTTATGGGGCGCGCCGGGGGGGCGTCGGCACGGCTTTACTCTATCGCCGGTTCGGCCATATCATTGCCGCGTACCGATGGGCGAGGCGGTAAGGGTCTAGCCGTTAGGGTTCCCTTGCCGTTTCCAACCTTGCGGCGTTGGGGGGACCGGAGGAGGGGGTTTCTTGGGGCTCCATCCGGCAGGCAATTCCCGCTCGTCTGCCACGAAAGGCCTTAGCAGCGCCTCGGCGTTGCGGACGGGGACTTTAGACACCAACGACGTGAACGCCAAGGTCCCGGAAAGGGGAAGGAAATGAGGTTACGTCAACTACATACCCGGAGTGCGATAGCGGTTCTGTGCTGCGGCGTCTTGGGCGCCACCGATGTGCTTGCGGGCGACACCAAGGTCCGCACCAGCATCCGCAACGTGCACGACAACTCCATCCCCGTGGGCGTAACCGCGGCGATGACTGCCGCCCCTGCACCGGCCCTTCAGGGACAAGCGCTCGAACGCGTAGGCAACTACGGCAACGTCGCGGGCACCGTGCCAGGTACGCCTGTCTATCTGAACGAAAGCGCGGCGCCCTTCGCCTATTCCCCTGGGGCGAATCAGCGCATGGCCGACGATCTGACCCTCGCCGACGGGCCGTGCGAGATGAGCTACTATGCCATCGGCGTATTCAACAGCTCGACAACCGGCACCTTTGATGTGCACACCGAAATCTGGAACGGTGATCCCTGCCTGCCCGGCTCGTCGCTGATCGCCGATACGTCGGCGGATTTCACGGGCATCGCGGTGAACCAAGGGCTCCTGTTGGAAGCGACCCTGGACCCGCCGCTGGCGATTCCCGGCACGGTCTGGCTGGCGGTTACGTTTTCCGGACAGCGCGGCGGCACGGGCGTCTGGCTCGTGGCCGAGCAGGCGGAGATCGGGACGACCGCCAATTTCTGGTCGGAGAACAACGTGGGCCCGCCGCAAACAGGATGCATCGGGCTTGCGTTCGTGGGTGGAACTCCGTGGGCGGGTTTCTGGGCGCAGATCAACTGCAACATCGCCGACCCGGTGGGGGCGTGCTGCGATGGGACGTCGTGCACGCAGACGACGCAGGCGGCGTGCGTTGCCCCGGGCGTGTGGCAGGGCGGATTCACGCCCT
>SBAX01000213.1 GCA_005240095.1 Phycisphaera mikurensis | reverse complement strand
GGCCATCCGGAGGGGCCGGGGTTCGTGCGGCATTGTCGGGGCGCCACGAAAACGTCTGCACGATCAATGATGCGGCGGCGGCGACGCCGGCGCTCATGGCCACGAACCAGTCAGGCTCGGTATCCGTGACCAGACAAGCGATCATTGTGCAGACCACCGCGCCGATGGCCTTGCCCACGGCGTTGCCGAAGCTCATCTCTCCGGCCCATGCGGCGTGAGCGGTTTTCTCCCAGTCGGCAAACACGGACACCGCCAACAGGCCCAGAAACACCGCGAGCCCTTCCTCGTGGTATTTCTGGCCATCGAGCATCGGCACGCAGGCTATCGCCAGCAGTGGCGCCGCGCAGCAGGCGTGGACCATGCGCAAAGCCCACTTGGGTCCATCCTGAACGCCGAACCACCGGGCGGTCTTGGAGGCCAGCACGACAGCCCCCGGCAAGGCCGCAACGAGCATGCCGGCCGCAGCGCCGACGTCCTCGCCCTGCATGTTTCCGAAGACGACGGCCGCAGCGGTAATCAGCCCGACGAGGAGCATCAGGGTCAGCACGATGCGCTTCTTGTATTCGCCGAGTGAACGCGGCTGGCCTGCGGGACCCGCGCCGAAGGGTTCCTGCCGCGACGGCGGTCCGCCGAGGCGGGCAAGCTTCTTCTCAATCTTCCGGGAGATTCGCTCATACTTGTGGGCGACTTTGCCCGGCAACTGGGGACGATGGGCCTCGCGAGCCTCGCGCATCGTCTCCGCGGCGAGGGCAAATCCGCCGCGTGCGCGAGGCGAGGGATTAGGCGAAGGAACCGGTGAGGCGGCGCGGTCGCCGGCGTGCTGCCGAACAGCGACGGTAAGGCTGTTGGGGCTGAAGCCCGCGACGCTTTGCCGGATCTCCTCGCCGGAGAGCAGGTCCTCGACCATCTCTTCCACCGTTTGGTAACGATCCTTGGGGTCCTTCTCCAGGGCCTTGCGGATCACCCGCCCGAAGGGCTGGGGAAACTTGTCCAGCTCGGGCTGGGAGGTGAGATGCTTCATGAGCACCTCGGCCATGGTGGAGCCCTCGAAGGGGACCTGCCCGCAGAGCATCTCGTAGAGGATCACGCCGAGGGCATAGATATCCACGCCGCGGGAGTAGTTGCCGCTGCCGATCTCCGGGGCCATGTAGTGCACCGTGCCCACGCTCGATGTCTGCACGCTGTGCCGCGAGACGGAGATGAACTTGCTCAGCCCATAGTCACCGATCTTCACGTAGCCGTCGTCATAGAAGATGTTGCCGGGCTTCAGGTCGCGGTGAACGATGCCGCGCTCGTGGAGATAGGCCAGGCCCTTGGCGATCTCGCGGGCGAAGAAGGCAGCCTTTTCCGGGGCGAAGCCGTGCGGTTCGGCGATCAGCAGGTCGCGCAGCGACGGACCGGAGCAGTACTCCATGATGATGCAGTACTCGCCGTCCACCGTCTTCTTCACGTCGAAGATGGACACCAGGTGCGGGCTCTTGAGGTTGATGCAATGGCTCACACCGCGGAGCTCGACCTGCGGGTTCTCCTTGAGGTACTTGATCGCGACTTCGCGCCCACCGTCGCTGACCGCGTAGTAAACCTCGCCGAAGCCGCCGCGTCCTACGGCGCGCTGGATGGTGAAGTCATCCAGGGGTCGATCACCATGTTTGAAGGTGTAGGCCATGTCCAGTCTCTGTAGGACCGATCGCTACCGGGTCCGCTCCTGATCAATCGCACCGACGAGCGGCGAGTCCACCTTGAACCCCCCTGAACCGGCGCTGCTCTCATCCAGGCTCCGAAATAGCTGTTCCAGACCGCCGACCTCACGAACCACCTGGAGGCGCGAGTCGGGCGACACTTCGTCGGGGTCTTCGACGTTCGCGGTGCAGGTCAGATGATATCCTCCGGGAATCTCATACGCAGCGACGCGGACGGTGAAGGCATCCCCCCAGTCGCCATAGGTGAAAGCCCAGAGCAGCGAGTCCTTGCAATCGTCCACCTCGCTCGGCGTGTAACCGAGAGAGACGAAGTAACGCTTGAGGACGTCGGCCAAGTCCACGCGTCGCGCGGCCACAAAGGATCGACGAACCGGGAACTCGATTTCCGACCCGGCCTCGGCGGCGACGCCAACGTCCTTCCTGCTCGCCCAACCCTTGCGGTCCCGGTCCATTCGCTTGTAGAGGAATCCCCACCCTAAGACCAGAAGAACCAACCCGAACACGGCCTGGTCTTTGGCGATGAGCAGGCAGGAGGCAGCCAGGATCCCGAGCGCTAGAAAGGCCGTCACCAGCGTGACAAAAGCATACGGCGACATCTCGGGCGCGGGCCGCTCAGCCGGCCGCTGCGGCGTTGGCTGCGGGACTTCCGGAGGACCTATTCGAATGCCCTTCCTCTCCACTTCCGCCACCAAGTTTCGCAGACTGGCCGCATCGAACCTGGACACGGACGCCGCGATCGCCGGCTCTCCGAACACCGCCTCCACCATCTCGCTGACGCTCGCGAAGCGGTCCTTGGGATCCTTGGCCAGCGCCTTGCGGATCACATCGGGAAACGGCGCGGGCAGCGCCTCGACCGCGGGCTGGCATGCAAGGTGCTTCATCAATACCTCGCCCATCGTCGCCCCGTCGAACGGCACTCGACCGAGCAGCATCTCATAGAGGATCACGCCCAGCGCATAGACGTCCACGCTTTGTGAGTAGCTGCCCGTGGCGATCTCCGGGGCCATGTAGTGAACCGTGCCCACGCTGGCGGTCTGCACGCTGTGCCGCGACGTGGAGATGAACTTCGCGAGGCCGTAGTCGCCGATCTTGACCCGGCCGTCCTCGAAAAAGATGTTGCCTGGCTTCAGGTCGCGGTGAACGATCCCTCGTCCGTGAAGGTGCGACAATCCCTTGCCGATCTCGCGGAGGAAGTACGCCGCTTTCTGCACGCCTAGACCCTGCGGCTCGGCCAGCAGTAGATCGCGCAGGCTAGGCCCGGCTACGTATTCCATCACAATGAAGTGCTCGCCGCGTGTGTTCTGCCGGACGTCGTAGATCGAAACGAGGTGCGGGTCCTTGAGGTTTAGGCAGTGCGACACGCCGCGCAGCTCGACCGACGGGTTGTCGCGAAGGTACTTGAGGGCGACTTCCTTGCCGCCGTCGCTCAGTGCATAGAACACTTCGCCGAACCCGCCTTGCCCGACGCCGCGCTGAATGGTGAAGCCTTCGAGAGGCCGATCGCCGTGTTTGAAGGTGTAAGCCATTGCTAATTACCAGTTACAAGTTACCAGGTACCAGATGCAGTCGTTTTCCTTTTCCTAGGCAATGCTCTGTCCTGAGACCTTCCATCTTTGCAACACAAGGCTTACGCCGCCGATTTCCACGGGCTCTCCGATGGCCAGCTGCCTGGCGGCGGTGTCCACGTGGCCGTCGCTCTGCTGGCGGATCCAGAGTCCTCCGCCGCGCTCAAACAGCACCAGCGGAATGCCCGCGTGGCGGCAGAGGATATGGGCCGTGGGACCTTGGCCCAACGTGGCGTGCTGGTGGAAAAGGACCACCCGGCGCACGTCGTTGGGCATTTTTGTCGTGTCGCTCAGTTCCAGGACGGCCGTGGAACTTTTGCGGCTGGGCAGCCGGAAGGTGAACTTCGCCTTGCGACCCAGCACGATCTTGTCGCTGTCGCGCAAGAGGTGGTGCTGAATCGGCCGCCCGCCCACTTCAACGTCCTTGGCACTGAACACGAAGTAGTCGTCATCGACGCGCTGAATGTTGGCATGGCGCTCGGCGATGTCACTGAACACGGGCACGTCCGCGGGGTTCTCAGAAGCCGCCCGGCCGAGGCTGGCCCGCCCGCCGCGAAGCAGCAGGTAGCTTCCACCGCCGTCCACGAGGAGCAGCAGGCTCTCCGGCGTGTCCAACTCTGCGCGGATGCGGTGGGGAAGAGCGATGGTGTCGTCGAGCGCCTCGCGACCTTCGGGGCCTTCCAGCGTCCGCGCCGGCTGAAGCCCGCGGCTCGCCGCATCGATCTTTTCGCCCAAGGGGCCGGCGCACAGAGCCGTGTGCGTTCCATCGAGGATTTCAAGCTGCTCGACGGCCGCGGCAGCCCACTTGGCGTTGGAGACTTGTCGCGAGAGGCTCATCAAGTGCTTACGGGCCTCGGCGTAACGGTAGCCCGCCACGCAGGCGCCGGCGTCCCTGGCGAGGGCCAGGCAATCGGCCAGTTCACGCCGCGCCGGCAGCTTGGAACCAAGGTCGCCCAGGCAGGCCAGTTCGTCGGCGCACCGGGCGAGCTTGCCCTGCACCAGGGCGTTTCTTGCGTTCTCGAGGATTTTCTGGCAAAGGTTGGTCGCTACGCGGT
>SBAX01000062.1 GCA_005240095.1 Phycisphaera mikurensis | reverse complement strand
GCCGTACGCTCGCTGCTCCGAGGAAATGAGTAACCTTCTCCGTTCCCACAGCGGGAAGTCTCTCACTCGCCGATTCCCAACAACCCCGAGCTATACACCTCAAACATCATCGCCGATCCGCTTTTCATCCGCACTCCGAGCAAGGGCACCGATGGCCAGTGGGGGACCGCAGACGACGACTATGGGGACTTGCACGTGTCCTCGGTCAGTCCGGTCATCAACGCCGGGGCGCAGTCCCTTCGTCCGCCCGACTTCGCTGACCTCGATGACGACGACCTCGTTTTGGAGGAGCTCACTCCGCGCGATTTGGATATCGTCGACCGGTTCACGGGCTGCCAGATGGATATGGGCGCTTATGAGTTCGCGCTCCCGGCGCCGCCCACGGTTGAAGTTGCGCGTGTCCTTGGAGAGGCGAGTGGATACTGCCCAGGGACGTCCACGGCTTGCTCTGTGGGCGCATGCTGCACCGGCGGTGTGGCGTGTGAGCCGCGGAAGATGACCCGCGGGCTGTCATTTTCGAACCCCTCGCTGGTCGCCGGGGAGCCTGGCCCTACGGCCATTCGAATCACGATGATCGACCTGCAGAATCCAGTTCCCTCCAACGACCCCTGCTGCCCGCCACCGAACTTCTCCACGTTCGAGTCGGCGACGTGTTCGGCTCCAGGGGAGGGCCTCGGCTGCGCACGATGGGTCGGACAGCCGCGTGTCTACCTTGAGGCGCAGGAACTGCCGGGCTTTGGGAACTATACGGCGGCAAGGCTCCAATGCATACCTTTTTGTGCCACGGCACCCGATTACTGGACAGATGATATGATCCATGTCGTGGGAGCGGAAATCCTTCCAAGTTCTACCTACGCAGTTGAAGTGATAGGTTGCGAGGGAGACCCGCCCGCGCCGTCGAACACGTGCTCGGGGCCAGTAACGGTGACGACACGGCGCGCCGGGGACATCGCCCCGGTCTTCCAGGATCCGGCGGCCGGGCGCACCCAGCCCAACGCCATCGACGTGGTGGGTGCGGTGAACAACTTCAAGAAGGCCGTGGGGGCGCCCAAGCACATTGAGGCCCAGGTGCAGCCGAACGTGCTTAACCTTAAGAGGGACGTAGACGCCCTGGACATCCAGGCGATCGTGGCCAACCAGAAACTGGGGGCGTATCCGTACAGCGGTCCGTGCCCCTGTCCTTCCACGGTGACCTGCAACGCCACGGAATGCACCAATGGTCAGGCGTGCAACGGCGGGATGTGCATGAAGAAGTGCGTGGGAGGGATCAACGATGGCATGCCATGCACTACCACGTGGGATTGCAACTACTGTGGCGGAGGGGTCGCTGAGGGCTTCCGGTGTGCGTCTCCTGACGGATGCCCACAGGGAGGCGTCTGCGGGAAGTACTGCACGGCAGGTACCCTCAACGAGCCATGCCTGTATGACACCGAGTGCAATCTGGAGGGAACCTGTAATCTGGCGACTGGATTGTGCGCCTCGGGCCCGGTCGGCGAGCCTTGCGAAGCGCATTCATGCATTCTTTTCGGCACTTGTACCCTTGGCTTCGCCGAATGTGATTCCGGCTACTGCCACGACCGCTGCGGAAGATGCACTCCATGAGAGCGACGTAGCGACAAAGGGAGTGTTTGCTATGCAAAAAGAACGAAGCTTGGTGATCGGCGCAGCGACTTGTGTGATGGCGTGCGGTTGGGTGAACGCCGCGACGCTATACGTAAAGGCCACCGGCACGGGCAACTGCACGACGTGGGCCAACGCCTGCAGCTTGGGGACGGCACTTGCCAACGCCGACCCGCTGACCAGCGATCAGATCTGGGTCCAGGCGGGGACCTACACGGCGACTGTAGCGCCGTTCGAACTGAAAAACGGCGTGAAGGTCATCGGCGGCTTTGCGGGCACGGAGACAGTGGCTTCGCAGAGCAACCCCACGGTGAACGTCACCATCCTGGATGGGGCCACGGCCCGCCCCTGCGTGACGAACCTCAATGCCAACCCCGGCGGTGCCGCGGCCGTGCTCCGCGGGTTCACCCTCCGCAACGGGCGCGATACCGATGGGGAAGGCGGGGCGCTGGTTCTACAAAACAGCAACGCCATCGTGGTGAGCTGCACCTTCGAGGAGAACAGCGCCGGCTACTTTGGCGGGGCGGTCTTCATCCGCGGGATCGGCTCACCGCAGTTTTTCAACTGCATCTTTCGCAACAACGGCACGGCGGCCACCAATCCCCGCGACACCCTCGGCGGCGGCGGCGTGTTTGTGGACGAAGGCGCGCCGCTGTTCGCCAACTGCCTGTTCTACAACAACGAGGCCGGGCAGGGCGGGGTCATGCTCGTTCGCGCCGGCTACCCCACGGTCGCCAATTGCACGATGACCGACAACCGATCCGTCTATCAGGCGGGCGGGGCCATCTCCGATCCCAATGGTGGGGTGACGCTCAAGAACTCCATCGTTTGGAGTAACACCCGTATGCTCGATCCCGACGGGGCCGGGCCGGATCCGGCCGTGCCCGTGGTCGATCAGGTTTCGTGCAGCGAGAGTGGGACAAGCCTGCCCACCTACTGCGACATCCAAGGCGGATGGAGCATCGGCTCGAACAACATAAATAGCGATCCTCTGTTCACCAACTCCGGGGCGGGGGACTACACGCTCACCGCAAGCTCTCCCGGCAGGGACACTGGTTTCAATTACGACCTGCCTGCGGACGCCGGCGATCTGGACTGGGACGGCAACACCATCGAGGCAATCCCCAAAGACCTCAACATGAACCCTCGAAAAAGGCCGATTCTGAACGGGATCGTGGACATGGGGGCGTACGAACGCCAGGTGGATGAGTAGCGCCCGTCACGGAACGGACAGGACGGCGATCTGTCCGCCGGTGACCTGGGCGATGGCCGAGAGGAGGGCCCTGGCGCCGTCGAGCTGGGTCGAAGAGGGCGAATCTTCGCCGTCAGGGGTTGTCACCTGGATGCGGATGGTGTGCGGGTCTGTCGTGGTGGCGGCCTGGCGCGTCCATTGCCAGCCCCGCCGCGGGCGTCCCAGGGCGTCGATGAAAAAATGTGCGTCGCCAGTATTGGCGGTGGCGGTCAGGGCGATTCCATCGGCGGCCGTGTCCTGCGCGGGGATGATCTCCACATAGCGCCACCGGCCGGGCTCAACCAGGACGCTCTCGGCGACCACGGTGCGGGCGATGCGCTCCAGTTCCTCTCCGGAAAGCGGTCGCGGCGGAAGGGTGACGGAAGAATCAATGTAGGCGAGCAGCGCTGCGGTGCTGGTCATGGCCACGGTCAGGGCCCCCAGCGTTCGATACATCCTGGTTCGCCGGCTCATCTTGCCTTTAGCAGCTCTTGCGAATCGTTCGTTTCGGGGAAGGAGAATCGGACGCTCGCCGGGCGAAAAAACCGCCGGCTTGGGACCACGACTAACCCCGCTTCTTCGGCGCCTCCGCGCCGCGTGCGACCATCATCGGCGCGAGCCTCGAGAATCCTTTCGTCATTCCGCGCAAGTTGTGGCGTCACGCTTGGGCTTTCGGGGGTGAGCCGGGCTGTGCACTACACGGGCATGGGTTCGCGCTGGCTGGCGAGTTCCGCCACCGTGGATTGAAGCTGCTCCATATCGACGGGCTTGGTGAGATGACCCTCGAATCCCGCGGCGCGGCTCTGGCGGATGTCCTCTTCCATGCCGAAACCGCTGAGGACAATCCCGCGGATGGGGAATGTGGGGCGGATCATCCGCATGAGGTCCACCCCGCTGCCGTCGGGCAGGCCGATGTCGCTGATCAGGATGTCAAAAGGCTCGGCATGAATCGCCTGCAGGGCGGTCGCCACGCTGTCCGCCGTGCGCACGCTGTAACCCCAGGAGCGCAATAATCGCGAGAGCACCGCCGCAGTGTCGGCATGATCCTCCACAAGCAGAATCCTCGCTGCGTGCCTCACGCCGCCGCTCACCGCCCGCGATGGAGAGCCTTCCGGTGCGATGACCGGCTCTGATGGAGGGGTGGCCGGCAGGCGGATGGTGAACGTTGCCCCATGCCCCACACCGGGGCTTTCCGCCTCAATGGTCCCGCCGTGGGCTTCGACCAGGGTCTTGCTGATGGCCAGCCCCAGCCCCAGCCCCCCGAACATGCGGGCCACGCTCTTACCACCCTGTTCAAAGGCGTCGAAGATGCGGGGAAGCGTGGCGGCGGAAATGCCGACTCCCGTGTCGCTGCAGGTGATGGCGATGTGGTCGTCCTGCTTGGAAGTCCGCAGAGTAATCGAGCCCCCGTCGGGGGTGAACTTGACTGCGTTCTTGAGAATGTTCCAGAAGACCTGCTGCATGCGCGCCGAGTCCACACGGGCGTGATGTTGCTGGGCCGCAAAATCGCACGTGACCGTGATTCGCTTGGCCCGGGCGTCGTTCTCGATGGCCCTGGTTGTGGCCGCCAGCAGAGCGTGCAGATCAACGATGCTTCGTTGGAGCTGGATCTTGCCGCGGGCCAGGCGGTTGACGTCCAGCAGGTCGTCGATGAGTCGAATCTCCAGATCGGGGCTGCGTCGAATGATGCCCAGCGCGTCCTGCATGGCCTGCGGAAGATAGCGCTCCCGCTCCAGAAGCTGGACCATGGTGAGGGCGGGCGTAAGCGGCGTGCGCAACTCATGCGAAAGGACGGCG
>SBAX01000363.1 GCA_005240095.1 Phycisphaera mikurensis | reverse complement strand
TTGCGGAGGTCTACGTATCCGCCGGGCCGGGCAGCTTCACGGGACTGAGGATCGGGATCACTGCGGCCAAGATGTTCGCTCTGGCCACGGGGGCTCGAGTCGTGGCGGTGCCCACTCTGGAAGTGATCGCCCAAAATGCAGGCGAAATGACGCCGCCGCCGCGCCGTGTCGTGGTGGTGTTGGACGCCAAGCGAGGTCACGTCTACACGGCCGCATTCGAGTGGAACGAACGCTCGTACGTGCCGCTCTCCGAGCCGGTGGAGGCCGGGCCGACGGAGTTCATCCGCGCCCAGCCTGCTGACTGCGCCGTGCTCGGGGAAGGGGTGCTGTATCACCGCGCGGCGGTCGAGGCCGCGGGGCGACGGGTATTACCGGAGTCCGTTTTCTTCCCACGGCCCGAGACCGTCTATCGTTTGGGCTTTGCCCGGGCGCGGCGCGGCGAGTTCTGCCCACCACGCCTGCTGGTTCCCGTGTACATCCGCCCGCCCGAGGCCGAAGAAGTCTGGCAGCGCCGGCACGGGGGCACGGCTTGACAACCTCAAGAGGTCCGAGAAGCACGCCGATGGTTGGGAGAAGGCCCCCGCGCGTGGCCATGCAAGCCGCGGTGGGGTTGCTTTGGAGAGCGAGCCGAAATGGCCGTTGCCGTTGCACGCACCCAAGAACAAGCGTCGCTGACCGAGAACGAAAGGCTCGCGCGCGGGGACGCCCTGTACAACGAGTTCTACCGCACCGGCGGATGGAAGTACTCGTTCTGGCAGGAGTACTGGTGGCATCGGCGGCATGTCGTGAAGCGCTTCGGGCTGCGCCGCGGAATGCGCATTCTGGAGGTAGCATGCGGGAATGGGTTCCATACGCATCTGCTGAAGCGCATGGGCTTCGAGTGCACGGGCGTGGATCGATCGCGCGAGGGTATCGCCTGGGCACAAGGCCACTATCCGCGGAGCACGTACTATCGCGCGGACATTGACGACTTGCCGTTCGCGAGGGGCACGTTCGACGCGGTCTTCGCACGTGGTTGCAGCCGGTATCACTACGATCTCATGTCGGTCGAGGCGCTTGAGACCACTGAGAACCTGTCGTCCTATCTCAAGCCCGGCGGTGTGTTCATCATGGTGATCGTGAGCGACCTTTCCGGCCGCCGGGAGCCGGACAAGGTCTGGCACAACACGCTGGATGATTATCGCCGACACTTCTCCTCGTTTGGCCGCAAGTGGTCCGTGGATTGGGCCGACGGCATGGCCGTCTGCGGGCTGTGGAACGCCGCCCAGTAATTGCATGCGGGTGGACAGGGTTTGAGGGCGTCGCAGTCGACCCGTCCGCGCGGGCTGAAGCCTGCGGCTCACCTGTTGTTATTCTGCTTGGAGGGCGACGACGGTGAGATCGTCGATTTCGTGGAAGGCGCGGCGGGCGGCGGCAAGGCAGTCGTCGAGGTCGGGGAGCTGGCGGGCGAGCTCGCGTCGGGCGAGCTGAGCGAACCAGCCGGTTTGCGTCAGGTCGTGGCACAAGCGCGGGGCCTTACCCTCACCCCAGCCCTTCGGGCTTCCTCCTCGGGCGCCCTCAGCCTTAGAGGGAGAGGGGGCAACGCGCTCGCCCGGACCCTCTCCCTTAGGAGAAGACGGGGAATGGCACAACACTGCGTCGACGCCGTCGGTGTGGAAGAGGACGCGATCGCCGGGTCGAAGAATGAGCCGTACGAGTTCGAATGAGGCTGCCTCAACAGCGCCCAGTGCGGGGCCGGTGCTGGAGACTTGGCGGGCGCAGCCGTCGCGGACGAGGATGGGGTAGGGCAGCCCACCGCGGGCCCAGGTCAATTCGCGCGACATCTCATCGAACACCGCATACACGGCTCCGACGAACTGGCAGTCGGGCAGTTGGAGATCGAGGACATCCTGATTGGCTTGCTCGAGGACCTGCGCCGGATGGACGGCGTGTTTGCCCGCCAGGGATCGGTGGGCCAGGGCGGAGAGCATTCCTGCAGGAAGGCCGTGGCCGGTGGCGTCGGCGAGGGTGAAGGCCACACGATGTGCGTCGAGGCGCACGATGTCGTAGAGATCGCCGCTGACCGTCTCCGCGGGGCGATAGAGGGTGTGAATCTGGAGGCCGCGGACGGAGGGCAGGCGGGCGGGAAGGAGATCCTGCTGTAGCTCGGCGGCGGAACGGACCTGATCCTGCAACCGTTGGAGAGCCACGCGCTGGGCTTGTTCGCGCTGGCGGAGGGTTTGGACTTCCTGGAGGAGGGCGGCGAAGACGGTGCGAAAGAGAGCGGGTATTTCCTGGCGCTGGGTGAGCAGATGAGTGTATGCGTCGACCATCGATGCGGCCCGCAGTCAGTGGCCCGGTGGCCAGTGACCAGTGCATGTTCGTCGGATATGCGCGCGGCGCGGTTGAGTTGTGAGGCACCGGAGTAGGAGGCCGGTGGCACCGGCGTGAGCCGTCACCCCCGACCCCTCTCCCCACGAGCCGTGTGGTGCGGTTGCATCAGGTGATCGATATCGCGCCGTTCCAGTCCGCGCCCGGGGGGGTGCCGGCGAGCCGCTCCACGGCGGCCTGGTAGCGCATCGCGGCGGCGTCGGTTCGGTTGGTTTGCTGCCATTCGGCCAGCGCTTCCAGGCACGGACCCCACTGGCAGGTCTGAAAATGGCGGACGGCCTGCTCGAATGAGGCGATCTGCGCGCGGCGGGCGTCGGGGACTTCGCCGTTCGCGCCGACGAGCTCGTGGGCGGCGACGGGGGCGGAGCGACCGGGGACGGCGATGAGGCCCAGGGACCGAAAAACAAAGCCGCCCTCGGCCTGGCGGCGGGTCCGGTCGTCGACCAGGATGGTGGTCCCGAAGAACTTGTTGGCTCGTTCCAGCCGTTCGGCGACGTTGACGGTGTCGCCGATGCAGGTGTAGTCGAGCTTCATGTCGCTGCCGTAGTCGCCGACGAAGGCATCGCCGGAGGAGAGGCCGATGCGCATCTGAAGCTTCGCACCGGATGCCGAGGTCCACGGTACGTCGTTGATGGCGCGCAGGGCGGTGAGCGCATCTAATGCGCTACGGCAGGCGGCCGAGGCGAAGTCGGACTTGGGCAGCAGGGGGGCGTTGAAGAAGGCGAAGACGCCGTCGCCGATGAACTTGTTCACCATGCCGCCGTGGCGAAGGATGATGGCACTGACTTCGCGGAGGTAGGGGTTGAGGGCGTCGCGGGTGCGCTCGGCGCCGAGGCGTTCGCTGAGGGCGGTGAAG
>SBAX01000164.1 GCA_005240095.1 Phycisphaera mikurensis | reverse complement strand
TACCGCCCACTCTTCAAACGGGGGATATCGTGGTTGCGCACCGACCGCGTGGATATCCCCAGCAGGAAGGCAACCCCCACCTGGGAGAGCCGCCCCAACACCTTGATCTCATCGGCTGGTGTCATCATCATGTCACTCAAGCGGAAGGAAGGCCACCCGCGCGATCAGTTACCCCACTTTTTGAGTTTCTTGGGCGAAAAACCCCGTCAATTCGCCTACGGGACGTTGCGCCCCACCCCCCTGGGAAGGACCCCAAGACAAACCAGACGACGGGGAGCGACGGACGGCCTTCCGCCACCCCAACATACCCCAGGGGGCTCCAGGGGTGCTCTTGGCACACCACGTAGGAGGCGGGTATCCCGGAAGAAGCCACACCAATTCATCCCGCCTTGTCAACGAGGAACTCTCGGAGCTTTTCGACGGCCTCGAACGCTTCATGGAAATGATCTCCCCATTCACGGACGAAGCCCCGGAGCTCCGTCTGCTCTGCGGCAAGCTGAACGCGATGCGCCTCCCACCACCTGATCGCTTCGTCGCCAAGAACGCCCGTGACCACTGGAACGCGTGGCCGCGTGGTTCGGTACCTGACAAGGTCCAGCGTGGGCTCATCGTTGGCATGAAGGTTTACGTACTGCGCGATCTGCGGCCGGTGGCTCTCCAGCGTCCACTCGAGGACGCGATCGACGGCTAGCAGTCTGCTCCGTGCCTGCAGCAGCTCCTTGTACTTGGGGTGTTCTCGGATGATCGCCAATCGCCGGTGGTATTGAGCCTCCCGCCGTGGCCCCAGCAGACGAAGCTCGCGCAAACACGTGACAGCGGCGGTCTGGTCATCCACCCTCCGTGTCGCCGTCGTCGTTCTCAAACGCGCGGCCGCGATCTTGCTGGTGGCCGCGATAACGATCGCCTGTTGTGCGGCAACCACTTCTTGCTCGGAGGCCTTGGCCGCCTCCAACTCCTTTTGCGCGTCAGCGCGCTCGGCGCGCGTGCCCATTTGCAGTCGCCACTTTCGCCGGCTCTGCCCCAGCTCCCGTTCCCGTTGAAACTCCGTGCGCGTCAGTACGGTGGCCAGCCAATTCAACTCCTCGAACTTGGGCTCCTGGCCATCCGCCCAGGCGTCGAAAATCGCCTCGACGCGCTCCCACTTTGATTCCTCCACGGCCACGGGATCCGCCGTCGGATCTGGCGCCATGACGGTCACTGGTTCTTTCGTCTTTGCCATTAAACAAAGACCTCCTTCCTTTCGGCCCCACGGATCGGCGGGGGCCCGGTCACACCCCAGCCCCCCGCCTCCCGCGGAGAGACACAAGCCGCGCGACGCGGCTGCCTTCGAAACCTATCCAACGGGGAGCGAGTAGCCTTTTTCAGCGGCTTGCGCGCCAAACTTCGCCGCCGCCTTCTCGTTCCCGTTCGCCGCGTTATGCTGGGCGAGCATCGCTTCCCGCAGGCCGGGGTTCTCCTTGTTCACCATCCGCGCCGCCGTGGTGGGATCCACGCCAGCCTTGACCTTCTCCGCGATCTTCGCTTCCCAGCGTGCTCTTGCATTCATCATCGTCTTGCCCTTCTGCGGGGAATTGCCCCGCTGTCACGCCAAAACTCCACAACCTGAACGCTCCCACCGCGAGCGATGTCGCCGCGGGGCTGGCTTCTGTTGCTCTTCTTTGGCGGCCGACGCGGACCGGGCGGCGCGCAGGGCGTCGAGCCGCGCTGCTTGGCCGTGTGTCTGCTGCACCAACTCGCCAATCACCCCATCCAACGTGCCGACCTCGTCGACTAGTCCTTTACGCCTCGCTTCCTTTGCTCCCCAGACCCGGCCATCGAACAACGCTCGCGCCTGATCGGGGGGGATACTCCGCCCGGAGGCCACACGATCCAGGAAAAGGCGTGCCATGCGATCGACGAGGGTTTGAAGCTCCTCAAGCTGCTCCGCGGTGACCTCCGTTCCCGGTACGCCCATGGTCTTGAGCGGGGCCGAGCCGACGGCATGCACGCGGATCCCCGCCCGCTCGAACGCCACCGAGCTGTCAGTGATGAGCGTCAGGGTGCCCAGCGAGCCGACGATCGCGCTCTCGTTCGCCACGATCCGGCCGGACTGACTGGCGACGTAGTACGCGGCGCTCGCCGCCAGGTCCTCCAGGAAGGCCACGACGGGCTTTCGTGCGTTCGCGGCTCGAACGGCCAGAGCAAGATCGTCCGTGCCGGGCACCTGGCCGCCGGGGGAATCCACGTGCAAGAGGATCGCCCCCACCGAATCGTCCGCGGCCGCTTCGTCGATTTCACGTCGCGCCGCGACGGTCGAAGTCCCGCCTAGGTAGGGCATCCACCATTGGCGGTACTTCATCATCAGGCCGTTGATCTGCACCAGCTTGACTTTGCTGCCGATGGTCCGCGGGGGGGCCGCGGGGGAGGGCGCCTTCATCACCGCCGCCACGCTGCTGATCGAGGTGAGCTGCTGCATGAGCCCCTCGACCGTTCGCGGAGCGGCGAACCACCAAACATCTGGCAGCACGGGGGTTGTCGTGTTACTCATGTGGCACTCCGTTGCCGCCTGCGATTATCCCGCGGCAGCCGCCCTCCCGCTACACCTCTGCTCAATCGTTCTATTCCGCGCCGCCAGCTCCGCGGCCAGAGCGGGATTGTCCCGGGCCCACTCCTCGAGCAATGCCTCGCTCTCTCTGGCCACGGCTGCGCGGCGCCTCTCGTCCGGTGATTCCCCAGCCGGGTGCCGCAGCCGTGTCACCAGGAAGGCGACGCGATCCCGGACGCCAGGCCGCGTGCTGATCACCGACCACTCCCGGTCGATGCGCTCGACGGTGACCAACGGCGACCCCGCCAGCTCCTCCACGGTCGCGTTCCTCACACCGATCTCGATCAGTCGTGTCCGAACAGCATGGCCGCCACCCCCGTTGGGGGGTTTATTCGTTGCGTAGATATCGTTGGGTGCCCCCGGGCGGGGCACCGTCGGCGTTTTTGGGGGCACCGTCGCCGATTCCGGGGGCACCATTGCTATACGTTCACGGTGCCCCGCCTGGGGGCACCGTTGATCCGCCTGGGAGGGCACGCAGACCCGGTAGACGACAGCCCGGCCAGGGGCGGCCCGTTCTATGATTTTCAGCCACCCGCCGGCAACGAGCGTCGCCAGGGCCTCCCGCACGCGCCCCGCCCGCGCTTTCCAACGCGGCCGACGCTGCGCTCCGCCACTGCTGCCACCGACCATCTCGTCCCCGGCCTCGCCCCGAAACTCCTCGCCGTAAAGGTCCGCCACCAAATTGCGCAGGCCGGGGCGAGCCTCCAGCGACTTGTCGTTGGTCCAGACCAGGAGGATATCCATCCAGACCTGCTGACACGGGCCGGGGAGTTTGCGGAGCTCCTTCCGTCCCGACCTGTACAGCGCCAACACCCGTGGGATCATGGGGCGGCCCTCCACACAGTGGCGGCGCAGCCACTTACGGTGTTGCGGCACCTCCCGCTGTCTGCCAGCAGGCCCTCCCGAACGAGCTGAATGCGGCGCGGACGATAGGAGTTTTGAGAGACGCGGAGCGCCGCCGCACCCTCCTCATCCGTGACCCCGAACGCGCCGCGGGATGCGAACAACTGCAGCATTCGTGCGCGGACGGAGGTGGCGGACATCGAGACCCGCCGCACTGCGCGGCGTGATGTGGGGGAGCCCGCGATGGCCGGGATGGTGGTGGTGGGGCGTTGGGCGTGGAGCCACGGGAACAGCATGGCCTGGCCGGCGGCATCAGCCCGGTGAGATTTGACAATGGGAGGAGTGAATGATACAGCCTGCATCACCGTAACCAGCTCCGCAATCCCCCACCGCCACGCCTCGGGGGTTGCGGAGTTTTTTACGGTCGAGCCTGCCCTCCCGACCTCGCACACTCTACGCGATCGCCGCCGCCCGGCGGTTCGCGCGTTCGATGGCCCGCGCCCGTCGCGCTGGGCTCCGTCGCATTGCTCGCTCGCGCTGGGCAGCCTCGCGCCGCCCCGGCGGGATCTCCGCCAGCGCCGCCCGAAACTCCGCAATCCATTCGGGGGTGGTCACGAACCGGCCGCCGACGCGCTCCAGGCGCAGCCGGATGCCGTAGATTCCGTAGCGGCCCCACCGCCAGATTGTCCGGGCGCTGATGCGTTGTCCGTCGATGCTCGGGAAATAGGGCGCCGCCTGGGCACAACTCAGATACACCGGCTGCATCGCTGTCATCGCTGAGATTTTCGACCGGAGGGCGGGAGGAAGGATGCAGCGCGGTGCAGCGCATTTTGTAGCGCTACACTCGCCGGATGCCGACGGTGGTCCTCTCATACCCGCAGTCCTTCAACTGCGGAACGATGTCGCGCCTGAATGATTCCCAGCTCTTAAGCCTGCTCGCGCTCCAGACGGCCTTCCAGGTTGTGGCCTCCTCCGGGTGCTCATCGATCCATCGCGCGGCCCTTTCGGTGGCGAGTCTGCGCTTGCGAGGCCTTCGGCCGGAGAGCATGTCGCCAACGCTCCGCAGGATCGCCTTGTCCAGCACATCGATGGCCTGACTGTATCGACGGAGGCAGAATTCCGCGAAGGTGACGGTGTTATTGTCCCTGCGATCGCGCCAGTTCGTGTAGGCGCGGATGAACTGGATGGGGTTCCCCCCGTTCTTAAGCCGGGTGCGGGTCCGGACTTCTATGTCGCGGATGATCTCGGTTGGCTCCCCGCTCCAGGGCTGCTTTTCCGCATCAGGTACCACCAGGGTGCGGCGGCCCAGCTCATCGTCGACGGTGAATCGTATCTTTCCCTTCCCAAACCACAGTCCGTCAAACATGGTTATCCACCTTGCTCGGGCCGACCGGCCGGCGGGGGCTCAAGGTGGAAAGCCCCGCGCCGGTCGATCGCTTCGGTGGGGAGCTACCCCACCTCACCCGTGAAAACGCCAGTTTACCACACGGCCGCGTACACGTGCGACCAGGGCTCCGTGCCCGTGCTTCCGTCCCCGTACCGCACCCGCGCCTTGTCTCCTGAACCGCCCAAGATCGTGGCGGCCATCATGAAACACTCGCTGGTCTGGCCGTCCCACACCACCACCGTCGTACCCGGGGGCATCCTGCACAGCCGCGTGGCGGCCCGCCTCCGTTCCACGCGCCTCCCCGAACGCTCCAGGGTCTCCACCACTCCTCTACCCCACCGCTCCACCTTGGTTCGTGCCATGGTCTGTCACTCCTTTTGAAAGGGGTTTCCACCTTGCTGGCCGCAGTCGCGCGACCGCGTGCTATCCAATCTTGCTCATGACCTCGAGGGCCTTGCGGTGATCCGCTTCCGCATAGATCGCCGTCACCGCGGGGGAGGTGTGCCCAAGGATCACCCGCGCCGTTTCGATGCCGAATTGCCTTTGGAGGGCCGTGGCCGCGTTGTGGCGGAGCTGGTGGGGGTGCCAGTGGGGCACGTTCGCCTCCTCGCAGGCGCGGGTCACCGCCCGGCGGTAACTCTCGGTGGTGTAGCCGTCGCCGGGCTGCACCTTGGGGCGCCGCCGGCGATTCGAGCCCGGGCTGTTGCCGCAGGAGAGCGGTACCTTGCGTTGGGCGTGTCGCTCTTCCAGCCGCGAGCCCTCGGCCTCCGCCGGCGAGAACAGCGGGGCGTCGACCGCCCGACCGGGCAGGAAGGGGCGGACAATCTCCTGGGCCTGAGGCCCGAGGTAGATGGTGCGGGCATGCCCGCGGTGGGCGGTCTTGTGCTGCGCCGGACGGAGCAGCCACACCGCTCCGGTCGTGTCGATGTCCACCGCGCGGATGCCCACCAGCTCGCCGGACCGGGCGCCGGTGAGGAGCTGGAGCTGCACCAGGGCCCACACCTGTTTGGAAACATGCCCGGCGATGGCGTTGACGTGTTCGATGGGAACGGGCTTGACTGCCGCAGTCTCCCGCGCTTGCGCACGGCCTCGGCGCAGAGGCTCCACGGCACGAAGGGCTTCCCACACGGAGCTGGGCACCAGCTCCCGCGCCACCGCCCACTTGAAGACGTGGCGGATGCGGTTGACCGCCTGGTTGACGCCCCCCCGGCTCCAGCCCTTGGCCACGTAGCGGTCGCGGAGGGCGATCAAGCGCAGGGGGCCAAACTCGCGGGCCAGGCTGACGCCGTAGAGATCGTTCAGCTCCCCGGTGATCCGTTTGAAGTTGCCCACTTCCTTGGTGCTGCCCCCGGGCCCCTTGTAGTAGCTCGCCGCGTGGGCCAGGAACAGATCCCGCAGCTCCGCGATGCGAAGATCGTCTTTCTGCTCCACCGCCCGCCCATGCTGGGCGGCGAATTCCGCGATCCACCGCCCGTAGGCTTCGCTGGTCTGCGGAGCGCCGTAGGGGCCAAGGTAGAAACGCCTCCCCTGGGCGTACACGTACGCCTGGCCGCTGGCCTTGTGGTGCTTGAGGGGGGGAACGGCAGAAGCCGGTCTTGCCATCGGTGCAGCCTCCGGGGGCCATTCTGGGTAGGCTACCCAGAAATCGCCTCTGGTTACGGCTGCACCACCGCGTGGGCCGTGACTGGAAAACTCCAGCACGTTCAGCCTTTTTCGCACTTACCGACGGGTGGGCTCGAACCACCGACCTCCTGATCCACAGTCAGGCGCTCTAACCAACTGAGCTACGTCGGCATGCCCCTCCAAGAGTACCCGCTCCGGCACGATTGGCAACATGAATTGGCAATGTCATTCTGGCACAAGCGACGTGACCAGCCCGTAAAATGCCCACTTGGAGGACACGGGCCAGGCACCGACTTGGGCATAGACTTTGCTAGAGGGTCCTCTACCGCCTGCCGTCACGCAGGCCATGAAGAGGCAGATGCAATGAACCTGGATCGACTCACAGTGAAGGCGGCCGAAGCATTACAGGCCGCGCAGCAGCGGGCCGGCAGTGCCGGTCACAGCGAGCTGGCCCCACTGCACCTGCTGGGAGCGCTTCTTAGCGAAGACGACACCGGCTCGCGCGGCGCCGCCGGCAGCATCGTCGGCGCCATTCTGGAGAAGGCCGGAGTGAGCGCCGCCCGGGTCCGTTCCGTGACGGAATCCGAGCTGCAAAGGCTGCCCACTGTCAGCGGCGGAACGCTGGCCATGGGCCGGCAGCTAAGCGAGGTCCTCGACGCCGCCCAGCGCCATGCCGACCGCATGAAGGACCAGTATGTCTCGTCTGAACACCTGCTCCTCGCCCTGCTGGAGGTCAAGAGCGACGCCCGTGAGGTGCTGACGCTCTGCGGGGCAACGCCTGACGCTATCCTGACGGCGCTAAAGGACGTTCGCGGCGGCGCCACCGTAACCTCCCAGAACCCGGAGGAAACCTACCAGGCCCTGGAGCGCTACGGGCGCGACCTTGTGGCCATGGCCCGACAAGGCAAGCTCGACCCGGTCATCGGACGCGACGACGAAATCCGCCGCTGCATGCAGATCCTCGCCCGGCGAACGAAGAACAATCCCGTGCTCATCGGCGATCCCGGTGTGGGCAAGACGGCCATCATTGAAGGCCTCGCCCAGCGAATCCTCGCCGGCGACGTGCCCGAGGTGCTCAAGGACAAGCGCGTCGTCGCCTTGGACATGGGCGCGCTGATTGCCGGGGCCAAGTACCGCGGAGAGTTTGAAGAGCGCCTCAAGGCCGTGGTCCGCGAAGTCACCGAATCCGACGGCAAGGTCATCCTCTTCATCGACGAGCTGCACACGGTAGTGGGGGCTGGGCGAGCCGAAGGCGCCATGGACGCCAGCAACCTGCTCAAGCCGCCGCTGGCCCGCGGGGAGCTTCGCTGTATCGGCGCCACCACGGTCGACGAGTACCGCAAGCACATCGAAAAAGACAAGGCCCTGGAACGCCGCTTTCAGACGCTGCTGGTCGGCGAACCCTCGGTGACGGACACCATCGCGATTCTCCGCGGCCTTAAGCCCCGCTACGACGCCCATCATGGCGTGCGCATCCAGGATGCGGCCCTCGTCGCCGCGGCCACCCTTTCGCACCGCTACATCAGCGACCGCCACCTGCCCGACAAGGCCATCGACCTGGTCGATGAGGCCGCCTCGCGCATCCGCATCGAAAACGATTCGCTTCCCAGCGAACTGGACGAACTCCGCCGTCGCATCATGCAACTGGAGATCGAGCGCGAGGCCCTCAAGAGGGAGAAGGACGAGGCCAGCAGGAAGCAGTTGGAGGGCCTAGGTCGCGAGCTGTCTGAATTGCAGGAGAGCAACCGCGCCCTCACCACCCAGTGGGAAAACGAACGCCGCGTGATCGACGAGATCAAGGCCGTCAAGCAGCAGATGGATGCCAAGCACGTGGAGCTCGATGAGGCCCAACGCCGCGGCGACCTGGAGCGTGCCGCCCGCATCCGCTACGGCGAACTCCGCGAATTGGAGGAGACCCTCCGAATGCGGGAGCGCAAGCTCACCGAGCTGCACGCCGGAGGGCAAGGGCTGCTCCGCGAGGAAGTCACCGCCGAGGAAATCGCCGAGGTGGTCAGCAAGTGGACGGGCATCCCCGTGTCGCGAATGCTCGAAGGCGAGAAAGAAAAACTCATGCGCATGGAGGAGCGCCTTCATGAGCGGGTGGTCGGGCAGGACGAGGCCGTCCGCGCCGTTTCCGACGCCGTGCGTCGCTCCCGCGCCGGCCTGGGCGACCCCAACCGCCCCATCGGCTCGTTCCTGTTCCTGGGCCCCACGGGCGTGGGAAAGACCGAACTCTGCAAAGCCCTGGCCTCTTTCCTGTTCGACGACGAGTCAGCCTTCATCCGCATCGACATGAGCGAGTTCATGGAGCAGCACAGCGTCGCCCGGCTGATCGGCGCCCCGCCCGGCTACGTAGGCTTCGAGGAAGGCGGCCGCTTGACCGAGGCCGTCCATCGCAAGCCTTATAGCGTCGTCCTGTTCGATGAAATCGAAAAGGCCCACGCGGATGTGTTCAACGTGCTGCTGCAGGTGCTCGACGACGGCAGGCTCACCGACGGCCACGGGCGCACCGTCGATTTCAGGAACACCATCATCGCCATGACCAGCAACATCGGCAGCCAGTTCATCCAGCAGCTGATCGAAAGCGACGAGGCGACGAAGCGACGAAGCGACGAAGAGGACATCCTTCTCGGAATCGAGATCGAAATGCGCGTCAAGGAGGAGCTCAAGAAGCATTTCCGGCCGGAGTTCCTCAACCGCATCGATGAGGTGGTGATCTTCCACCAGCTCAATCGAGCACACCTCAAGCAGATCGTGGAGATCCAGCTCCGCTATCTGCGCGAGCGTCTGGCTTCGCGGGACATGAAGCTCACGCTCACGGATGCGGCCAAGGACAAGCTCGCCAAGGACGGCTACGAACCATCCTTCGGGGCACGCCCGCTGAAGCGCCTCATCCAGCAGGACATCGAGAACCCCCTGGCCAAGCGCATCCTGAGCGGCGAATTCGCCCCCGGCGACGAAATCACCGTGGATGCCCGAGGCGAAGGGTTCGTCTTCCAGAAACCGCGCGAATTCGCCCACGCCAGGTAGCCGTACGCCGAATATTTGCCCTGGGGCCCTGAATACGCGGGCAGAGAGAGAGGATTCCTCGGATGAGGTTGAATGCGGTCTCGCCAGACGGTCTTCGTGTTTTCCTGATCATGACCTGCCTACTGGTCCAGAGGGCCCATGCGCAGGAGCAGAAGTCTGACCCGGACTTTGACGCGCGGGTTGAGAAGCCTGCCTACCCATCCGCCGGCCCGCGGGTTCTCTTTGACGAGGCTCATCGCAACTTTCATACTGCCGATGGGCGCTACAAGCCCTTCGCCGATCTCATCCGCAACGACGGCTACCAGGTCACCGCCAACCGCGAGACATTCACTTCCGACCTTCTCTCCAAGCACGACATCCTCGTGATCGCCAATGCATTGGGCACGCCGAAAAAGATCGACTCAGCCTTCACCGATGCGGAATGCGATACGGTTCGTGATTGGGTGCGCGGCGGCGGCGCGCTTCTGCTCATCGCTGACCACTACCCCATGGGTCACGCGGCCGAAAACCTCGCCAAGCGCTTCGACGTGGCCATGAGCAAGGGCATGACCGACGAGTACGACTTCACGCCGCAGCAGGGGCTGGCAGCTTCGCATCCCATCATGCGCGGCCGATCCAGCGGTGAAGAGATTCGGAGAGTCCGCACGTTCACCGGTCAGTCGATTCGAGGCCCTGCTGGCAGCGTGTCTCTCCTGACCATGCCCGCGGGTGCCCAAGAACTCACGCCCGATGTAGTGGATCCCGAGAACCGCGACAAGGCCAAGAAGGGACCGGTGGCCCATCCAGACCAAGGCATTGCTTTTGGCTTCGGCAAAGGGCGCGTCGTCGTCCTGGCCGAGGCCGGGATGCTCTCCGCCCAGCTCGTCCGCGGCGAAAAGTTCGGCATGAACGTGCCGGACATTGATAACCGCCAACTGGCCCTGAACATCATGCACTGGCTCTCCGGCCTGCTGCCTCAAGACTAGGTCCCCCGGCGTGACGACCTCGCCGACTCCTAACTCCTTTGCTGGCAAGAGGTTACAGTGCCAGGACGCTCCCCCTCCCGCGCTTGCACGTTTATCCGACCTGTGTAAGACGATGTCGCTGGTCCCATCCGTGACCGGCCGGCCCACGTAGCATCAAAACGAGGCTGGATCATGGCGGGCCCGTCGGCCCGGGGAATCGTGGAGAACGACATGAAGCATCGCGGTCATCAGCTTGGTTGGCTCATGCCGCTATCAGTCACCGCGGCTATCATCGCCTTTGGCGCCTTCCACGCCGCAGCGCGGCAGGATCAAGCCAGCGCGACGAAAGAGGGAGACATGACACGCAAGACATCGAAATCCGGTTATGACATCACGCCCTTGCCCAAGGAGAAGGTCGAGGAGTTAGCCCGCAAGCTCGATCCGGAAAGCTACGAGATCACTCAGAACGCCGGGACCGAGCGGGCCTTCTGTGGCGGACTGCTCGACAACAAGAAAGACGGCGTGTACGCGTGCGTGGTCTGCGGCCTGCCCCTCTTTTCCAGCGAGCACAAGTTCAACTCCGGCACCGGCTGGCCGAGCTTCAATCGCGAGTTCGATCCCCAGCACGTCACCCGCAACGTGGACAAGAGCCATGGCATGATGCGCACCGAGATCAACTGCGCCCGATGCGGAGCCCACCTCGGCCACGTCTTCGAGGACGGCCCGCCGCCCACTGGCGAGCGGCATTGCTTGAATTCCGCTTCCCTCACGTTTTACGAAAAAGGAAGCGAGCCCAAGCCCGACGCCATCACCGCGAAGTCCGAGACCGCCTACTTCGCGGGGGGATGCTTCTGGGGTTTGGAGCATTACTTCCAGGTCGGTCCCGGCGTCATCGACGCCGTCAGCGGATACATGCAGGGAGCCGTGGACAAGCCAACGTACGAGCAGGTATGCACAGACACCACGGGCCACGCCGAGACCGTGAAAGTCGTCTACGACCCCTCGCGGATCACCTATCGGCGGTTGCTGGAGGCATTCTTCCAGATGCACGACCCCACCCAGCTCAACCGGCAAGGGCCCGACGTGGGCGAGCAATATCGGTCAGGTATCTGGTACGTGGGCGAAGAGCAAAAGATGGAGGCGCAGCGCTACATCCAGGAACTTCAGGCCAAGAAGGCCTTCGGCGGTCGCCCGATCGTGACTCAGGTGGAACCGGCCAAGACCTTCTGCCCTGCGGAGGAGTATCACCAGGATTACATTGAGAAGACCGGGCGCGCCTGCCACGTAACCAACCCGTGGTAGGACGCCGGGAGCATCATCTTGCGGCGGTGCTGATGAGGCCTTCCGACGGCGACGATGCCGAAGCGTAGCGTTTCTTGGGAATCCGACCCGCGAGAAAGGCGAGACGCCCTGCCCTGACGGCATGCGCCATGGCCGATGCCATTTGCACCGGTTCCTTCGCCCCCGCGATGCCCGTGTTGAGCAGCACGCCGTCGGCTCCCAGCTCCATGGCGATGGTCACGTCCGAGGCCGTGCCTACACCCGCATCAACAATCACCGGGTAGCTCGGGTCGCCTTCCTTGAGGTATTCGATGCACAGCGAAATGCTTGCGGGATTCAGAATGCCCTGCCCGCTGCCGATCGGCGAACCCAGCGGCATCACGCTGGTCGCACCCGCGTCTTTGAGCTTCTTGGCGATGATGGGATCGTCGTTCGTGTAGGCGAGAACCTCGAACCCGTCGGCCACAAGCTGCTGCGTTGCTTCCAGCGTACCGACGGGGTCGGGTAGAAGTGTCTTG
>SBAX01000043.1 GCA_005240095.1 Phycisphaera mikurensis | reverse complement strand
GCGGAGCCCCTCACGAAAGCTCGGATAGAAGGTTAGGCCGATCGAACCCTTGGCGCTTGACAGACCCGGCTTCATAGAAGGCACAGGGCCATGGTCGCCACAAGGACGGAGACCAGGATGCCGGTGATGCCGATCGACAGGCCGCCCCCGCCCGCGCCGGGTCCGACGTAGGCTAAGGCCTCGCCCTCCGGCACGCCGAGGAAAACCAGGATCGCAAGGATGATCAAAGACTGCTTTGTCGAACATGTCGCGGTCACATTGAGCCTCCCGGCTGCGCGAAGGACAGCCATTGTTGGTATTGTTCGAGCATCGTCTTGACGAGCTCGGAACGCTCGTCCTTCAGATCGTGGGCCATGTCGGGATCGCGGCGAACGTCGTACAGGGATCGCGGCCCGCGCTCATCCAGTTCCAGCATGAAGCCATCAGAGTAGACCGACGTCACCCACTGCAACCATCGGGAAACGTCGGCCTGCAAATCGCGGTATTGGGTCACGTAGAGCCCGGTGATGGAGGCGCCGAAAGTCTGGGCCACACACAGCGTCCGCTGCGCCGTCTCATCGTCGTGCAGCGGCAGGCGCTGCGAGCGACGGACGTGGACGGGCACAAGCCCTCCCCCTGCTTCGAGGAGCGTGCGGAAGACATCCACGGGTTGGACGGCAGCATGCACGGTGCGGCGCATCGCCCCGCCGGGCGGCCGGACGATCAGCGGCACGTGCAGCAACTGATAGTGCGAACCAGCGGTGTGGAAGACCATGTTCGACTCGCCGAACAGCTCGCCGTGGTCGCTGGTGACGACCAGCCACGTAGTGTCCAGCAGTTTCATGGCCGCGAGCCGGTCGATGAGCTGCCCGACCATGGCATCCTGATAGGCAACCTCGGCGTCGTACAGAACACGCATGAGATCGATCTGCTCGGCGGTAAAGGTGCCGGTCACCCCGCAGGCGTGGGCGCACAGGTCTTCCTGCCGCTGCGTGAAGGTGCGAAATGCATCTCGCTGGGCGGGTGACAGGTGCGCGCGGGCGTAGGAATCCGGCGGCACGTAGGGGTCATGCGGCTCGAAATAATTGATGAATCCGAAGAACGGGCCTGCGGGTCGCGCGGCAAGGTACCGGGTTATGAGCCAGTTGGTCCAGGCCGAGCCTGCGTCATCTCCCAGTCCGCTGGGCAGCCCAAGCCACTGAGTCAAACGAGCGATCCCCCCACAACGCAAGGCCAGCCGCCAGCCATGAATCAACGGATCGTCGGGCGTTTCGAGGAAGGAGTCGAAACCGCGGGCAAAGCCGTTGTCCTTGCTGACGAGCCAGTTGTTGGACACGCCGAAGGTGTGATAGCCCCGCTGCTTGAGCAACTCGGCCAGCACGGGGTACTCCTCGCCGAGCGCATAGTTGCCCCAGCTCACGTGGTGCTCGTGCGGATACAGGCCCGTAAACAGGCTGGCGTGCGTGGGAAGCGTCCACGGGGCGGTGCTGATGGCCTCGGTGTAGACAATCGAGGACTCCGCGAGGCGGTCGAGGTTGGGGGTAAGTTTTGACCCGCTGTAGACGCCCACCCGATCCCAGCGAAGCGTGTCCAGCATGAGCACGAGCATGTTGGGCTGCTCCGGGCGGGCGGTGCTTGCCGACGCCGGCGTCATCCACGGGCGCAAATGCTGGACGGTTTTCGTTGTAGCCAGGGCAGTAGTGGCAGCGCAGATTGCCCATGCCAAGCCGATCGCGAATCGGATCGCGCCTCGTCGGACGAACCGGCCTAAGGTGGCGGGCAAGACGACCGCGGGCACGAACAGAAGCCCTGCCAGCGCCGGCTTGGAGAGGTCGTCGCCCAGGCTTGTCGCAACGAGGACGAGCGGTGTAGCCCACGCTGCGAGGAAGAATGATCGAAGCGGGGCTGGACCGTTCTTCCTGGGCCGCAGAAGGATCGAACCGATCGCCACGGCGATCATTGCTACGAGACCCAGCACGGCCACGTTCGCGGAAAGGGCCACCGCGAGCTGTTGAATAGTGAAGGACTCGGGCGCCCAGAGAACGCGCGTGGCCACTTCAGTTGCAGAGGCGAGTATGGCGATCAGGACTGACAGCGCAAGCGGGCGTGGCCGATCGGTGGGATGGTCGGAGGCGATCATCGCTGAGCAAGAGTCCAAGCCGGTTTTTATGGGAACGCCCCGCGCGCACCCGCTCCTTCCCCGAACTTAAGAGTGCGATACGGAATCGCGGGAGGCAACGCGTGACGCGCTTCGTGCGATGCCCGCGCCGCCCTGTGCTTGGCCCGCTGGGAACGCGACCTGATCGGTTCGTTCTTGAGCTGCTCTTCCGGAGGTTGGCTGAACGTAAGTTATTTATTCACAATAGTTTAGATGGATTTGAAAACGTTTCCTGGGGGAACCCTGCCCTACCCCCATTCCTGCTCCGCCGCCGGGTTATTCAGCGGTGCCGCTCGGCTGCCCAAGCTGGCCACTCGCCGGAGCCCAAGCCGATACCATCTATCGGACGTAGTATTCTCTCGATGGGCCTTTCGGATGGGAACCTCGCCGGTGCTTGAGCGTCCAAATCCAACGGGAGCGGTATACGGACGTTGCGTGTCGGCAGAGGACGCAGAGCTGGTCGCCCGGGTCCAACGTGGCGAGTCGCAGGCCTATGCGGAACTGGTACGGCGCTACCAGGACCGCGTGTTCAATGCTTGCTGGCGGATCTGCGGCCACCTCGAGGACGCTCGCGACCTGACCCAGGAGGCTTTCTTGAAGGCCTTCGAAGGACTGGGCAACTTCCGTGGGGAGAGCGGGTTTTTCACGTGGATATTCCGCGTGGCCGTGAACCTCTCGCTCACCCATCGCCGCAACACGCACCGCCGCCGGGTGCTCTCGCTGGATCAGGCGACAAACCCGGACGGTACCCAGGCCGACGAACTCGCCCGGCGGATGCGCCACGCGGAGAATGACGGACCGGCCGATGGGCCCACGCAGGGCGAGCTGCACGCGGCCGTGGTCCGCGCCATGCACGACCTCGACGACGACCAGCGGGCCGTGCTGGTGCTGCGGGACATCGAAGGGTTTGATTATGAGCAGATCGGGAGCATCTTGCGGATCCCGCCCGGTACGGTGAAATCAAGGCTGTTTCGGGCCCGCTCGGCGATCCAGCGGGCCATTGATCCGCAGATGCTGAGCCATCGCCGGAAGGCGAACAGTGATGACTAAGCTTGATCCAGACCAGCTCGGCGAACTGCTGTCGGCCTATGTGGACCGCGAGCTGGATAGCGCGCAGATCGCGCAGGTCGAGCAACTGCTCCGCGAAGACGCCACGGCTCGGCACATGCTGGCCGATCTACGGCGCACCGTGAATGCGGTCGCGTCGTTGCCGCGTCACCCGGCCCCGGCGGCAATCGCCGCCGACGTCCAGGCGGCTCTGGAGCGATCCGCCCT
>SBAX01000135.1 GCA_005240095.1 Phycisphaera mikurensis | reverse complement strand
TGGCTACGTTGGCGCGCATAAAGCTCTCGTCGCAGGCTCAGGTTTGCGCGATTGCGCGAGAAAAGGGGGCGGGTAGGGGCTGTCGTCGCTCGCCTGAAGGTGTAGCCAACGCGATTTGCCAGCCACAACGGCACTCACCGCGGCGTGCTCCTTCAACAACACGACCAAGTGCGGCCTTGGGGTAGTTCTCATCGTGACGCGCATCGGCAAGGTGGCGGCGGCTGGGACCACGACGCGTTGGAGGTCAGTGGATCACGCCGATGTGCACCGTGAAGATACGTCGGGCACGGGGGCGGCGAGAAACCCGGGCCGAGTTCATCGATCGAAACGCATTCGACCTGGTGTACGTACGCTTGTTCAGCAGAGGCGCGTGGGGTCGAAGGCGCATCGTTCATTAGTGTGTCGGTGGTGCGGAGAGCGGCGATCGCGCGTGCTCCTCGTGCGATGCCTTCCAGTTCGATGGTGCCCGCACTCGTCGCGATCGTATCGCTTGTACGAGAGTGACACGTGTGACAGTTTCCTGTGCGGGGCACTGGAACGGAAGCCTGGTGATTCGGCGCACCTGTGCTGCTGTTGCGGGTGGGATCGACACTCATGGGCGCTGGCAAGGCGGCAAGGCGCGGTGAACTCACGGGAAGCCGGTTGCGGGGGGCGTGTCCGGAAATAAGGGCGTGGAGGATACTTTCGATCGCGTCGTAACGCGCCGAGCCTGAGGCGGGGTCGCCACAAGCGGTTGCAGCCTCGGGTTGCGGCGCGGTCGTGAGTGCCTCGACACCCGACTCTGAAGTGGCGGCAGAGCCGCTGGTCGCGACCGGCGGCAGAATCCCATGACGCAGGTCAGGCGACGGGGCATCAGCGAGTCCGAGGGTGGTTCGCACATCGGCTTCGCGCGGTTCGTGGGTAGCCAGCGGCAAGCCAAGTGCGATGTCGGGGAAACCTAGCTGGAAGTTGCGAAACGGCCCCGTACACAAGGCGACAACCGCGAGGGCCGGGATGGCCCATACAACCATTAACTTGGCCTTACCCCTTCTACGGTACCGGGGAAAATCGTTCTTTTGCCGCATACTTTGTATCCTTCCGTGTGGCATTGAGATCTCGCGGTCGCTTCCCCCGGCTTCCCGGTGGCTGAGGGCCGGTCAGGGCATTCGCTGCGGTCGCCACGCCTTATAGCGTCCTGTAGCGAAAGGTAGGCGGGGACATTCACGCGCACGCGGTAAAATCTGGAAAAGAGTGGTAGCATGTACGGGTGGGAGGCCGCCCCGGCGATGTCCCGCGGTGCCGGGCCGATCTCCTGGAGAGCTGGGCTTGCTGGTTGAACTCGACGAAGGAACGGTCTCCGCTGCGGTTAACGGTGACGCGGAGGCCTTGAGCCGCCTGCTCGAACGGTGCCAGGACCCGCTACGGGCGCACTTTGCCGATCGGATCGGGCGGCGGTACCGGGCGGCGCTGGACGTGGAGGACGTGCTACAAGTGACCTACATGGAAGCTTTCCTGCATGCCGGCCGTTTCGTGTGGAACGGAACCGGATCCTTCTATGCGTGGCTGTGTCAGATCGGGGAGAACAACCTGCGGGATGCGATCCGGGAGCTGGATGCGGAGAAGCGCCCGTCGCGGCGCCGCCAGATCGTTACCGAGCCCACCGGAGACCGGTACACCACGTTCCTGGCGACTCTTTCCGCCACGGGCACGACCCCTACGCAGCAGGCGCGCCGCGAGGAGGCCAAGGAGATTTTGAGCCGGGCGATGGCGGACCTCCCGCCGGACTATGCCCGAGCAGTCCAGTTTTATGATCTGGAGGGTAGGAACATCGACGAGGTAGCCCGGTCGTTTGACCCGCCACGGTCCCGCGGGGCGATTCACATGCTGCGGGCACGGGCGATTGACTGTCTGCGGGAGCTACTGGGACAGCCGGAGCGATTTTTGAGTTCCGATTCGTGAATGTGGCACAACCGAAACCGCTTAAGGAAATCGCCGACCAACGGGAAAGGTCCATGGTTTCGCCTGACGCCGATTACAGCGGTGCGCGGACACCTGCACCGAACCTGATCGCCTACGCCCGCGATCAGACGCAGCGGACGCGGAGAGTCCTGGACGTGTCCGCGCCCCTTCCCGCGGCGGACTCGTTCCCGGGCTATACGCTGCTGCGCGAGATTCACCGGGGCGGTCAGGGAGTTGTGTATCTTGCCCGTGAAGAATCGACCACGAAGCACGTGGCCATCAAGGTTCTGCGGGATGGAGCCTTTGCCGGTCCGGCCGACCGGTCGCGCTTGGAGCGTGAAACCCGCATCCTCGCCAGGCTCGATCACCCCAACCTGGTCGGGATCCGCGCCCGCGGTGAGATCGACGGGCAGGTCTATTTCGCAATGGACTACGTCGACGGCGATCCTCTGGACGAGTATGTCCGCCGAGTGCGCCCGACAAATCGAGAAGTCGTCGAGCTTTTCGCAACGATCTGTGAGACGGTTCACGCCGCCCATGTGCGCGGCGTCATTCATCGCGACCTGAAGCCGAGCAACATTCGCGTGTCGCGCGACGGGAGGCCCTACGTCCTCGACTTCGGGACGGCCAAGCTGGTCGCGTCAGAGGAAGGGTTGCAGAGCGCCGCCCAGAGCGTAACCGTGACCGGACAATTCGTGGGGTCTTTGCCCTGGGCCAGTCCGGAGCAGGTCCGCTGCGTAAGCGACGAACTGGACACCCGCAGTGATGTCTACGCGCTGGGTGTCATACTGTACCATCTGCTTACGGACCACTTCCCTTATGACGTCCGCGGTCCGGTAGCGAGCGTGTTCAATCAGATTTCCGAGGCCGAACCGCGAGCGCTGCGCAGCTACGTGCCGCGACTCGACACCGACCTGGAAACCATCGTGCTGCGGTGCCTTCGCAAGGATCCAGCCCGGCGGTATCAAAGCGCCGGCGAGCTTGGACGCGACCTGCGGCATTATGTCAAGGGGGAGCCTATTGAGGCCCGCCGCGACAGCACCTGGTACGTGTTCACCAAGACGGTGACGCGGCACTGGGTGGTTTCGGCGTCGGCGGGCCTCCTGCTCGCGGTCACGTCGGCGTATGCGCTGAGCATGACCGTCCTGTACCAGAAGAAGGTCGCGGCGGAGGTGCGGGCGGAGAGCGCCGCCCGGGCGGCGGGATTCGGGGATTTCCTGACGGCGATGCTGAACGAAGTGGAAAAGTGGCCGGCGGCGCGGGAGACAAAACTCGTGGACGCGCTTCGGTTCGTTGATACGTACATCTCATCGAAGCCTGGCGCCAGCCCGTCGGATGAGGCAACGCTTCGACTGCGGATCGGCGGGGCGTTCCGGCGCTTCGGACTCTACGATCTGGCGGAGCAGCAGATGCAGGCCGGGGTTGATCTTCGCAAGACCCTTTTGGGTTGGGATGCGGAGGCGACCGTCGAAGCCCGCACGGCGCTGGGATTGCTCTGGAATGACGCCGAGAAGCTTGTCGAGGCGGAGGGGGCGCTTCGAAGCGCGCTGGCGGCACATCGGGAAATCGCGTCGGAGGATCATTCCCTTGTGGTCTGGAAGAAGATGTATCTGGCGGACGTCCTCGAAAAAATGCGCAAGCTCGACGAAGCGGACGAACTGTACCGCCAGGCGGTGGAGAGTTTCCGTCGCAATCCAGGCGAAAGATTCGTCAACTACTACAACGCCGTTAACAACTATCTCGTGTTTTTGGTGAACCAGGGGCGCCTGGTGCAGGCGGAGCCGCTCGTCCGCGAGGCCGTGGCCGTGCTCAGCGAGCACATGGGGGCTACCGATGACCGCACGCTGCACATGCAAAGCAACGTCGGCCGGGTCCTGTTCGAGCTGGGCCGGCCGGCAGAGGCGGAGCCCATCTACCGCTTGCTGTTGGATGATTACCGGAGTCGTCATGGGGAGAAGGTCCCCGGGGCCCGGGTGATGCACCTGTTCAACCTTGGCGAAGCCCTTCGCGTGCTGCACAGGCTGGAAGAGTCCGACCGCCTTTTGCGAGAGGCCCTCGCCGTGCAGGAGCGGGAGCGAGGGAGCGTGGACCGCACGACCTTGACGGTCAGGGGAGGTGTCGCGGAGGTTTGCCTTGCGGCAGGATCGCTCGATGAAGCGGAACGGCGCGTAGAGGAACTGTTGAACGACGGGCCCGCGGTTTGGGGAACGGCGAGCGGCGAGTTGTATGAGACCAAGAGCCTCTTGGGCCGGATACGGGCGGAGCGGGGGCGGGCGGACGAGGCGATCCGACTGCTTACGGAGGCCGTGGACGGTCTGGAACGCGCCAGCGGAGCAGGCAACTTGGAGACATTGGAGGCCGGGTGCTTTCTGGGACGCCTTTACCTTGCGCACGGCCGACCAGACCTAGCGGAGATTGTGCTTTGCAAGTCGTTGGACGATGCGCGTGGGGCGGTGCCCGAAGATCACTGGCTGGTAGGAGCGCTGAAAGGAAACTACGGGGCAGTTCTCCTTGCCCGTGGTATGTTCGCAGAGGCAGAGAGGGAGCTTGTTCCAAGCCTTGGCGTTGTTTCCGAGCGGCTGGGAGGTGAGCATCCTGAGACGCAAGCCGTTCTTCATCACCTGGTGGACCTTTACACGGCTTCGTCGAACGTGGAAGAGGCACGTCGGTACCGGAATCTGCTGACCGCGGACGGAGCGTCCAAGTAGCTTCGCTGGCTTGCAGAATCTCCGTACGCATCCAACGACATTCCATCGAAGTGCGACGTGTTCCTTTCTCGGGCGAACGGTTGGCGTGGTAACGGTGAGGGACGCCTTGGTTGAAGACGCTCGTGCGGCGCGACTCGAAAGCGTTACGGGTTGTCGTCGTTTTCGGGCGCACTGGGCTTCTGGGTTGGGCACACGTGGCGCAAATCCTCTCGGACTTCCACCCGGATGGGACCCTTTCGACGGTCGAGGGATAGGTCTTCAAGGATCTGCTCCCGCTTGTTCGTGGACAGCGTGACGACGGCGTAGATAAACAGGTGCTTGCGAATGATGCCGTGATGCCAAGCGTTGTCGAGCTGGCGCTGAGCGATGACCTTTCGGCAGCGCTGGACTACGTCCTGGACCCGCTTGCCGGCGTCCACGTAGATGTACCCGATGCGCCGGGCCTTCGGCCAGCCGTCCTCCTGGAAATCAATGTCCAGGTAGTAGTAATCGTCCTCGAAGCGGTTGCTGACCAGCGGCGGAAACTCTTTGCGAAACTCAGCAGGCAGAAGCTTGCGGAAGGATTTGGGACCCAGGACGCAGAAGGAAAGTACCCCGTAGGCTCGAGCAAGTTGCGTCGGGGACAACGGGCGGCCGTAGATCGGCGGCAGCCTGAACTCTTCGGTGGCCTTGGGCGTGAGTCGGAAATAGGACGTTGCATCGCTCCACAGGGGTGCTTCGGCGATGTAACCGGCGTCACGCATCCGGAGGGTCCACTTTTTGACCGCGTCGATCTCGGCTTGGGGCCAGCGTGTGAGGTGCAAGGCCTCATGGGTGGTGATCCGGTACGTCGGGAAATGCCGAGTCAGGATCTCCCGATCCCGTACGGTCAATCGAACACCGCTGGTTGACGATTGCTTACCAGAGTTCATAGGAGCGGTTGCGCTTGGCGCAGTCCTTGTGAAAGGCTTCGACCCGCTCGGTGTCGTAGCGCCCGCCGAACTCGACAACATGGGGTTCCTTCCCTTCGCCCCGATTCAGAATGGCGTCGGGGTCCTTGAGCCAGAACCCGGACAAGCGTCGGGCATCTTCGCCGATCCAGCGAGCGGCGTCCTCCGGGCGTTCGCGCAGGAACTTCAAGTAGAGCTGGGCCACGTGGAGGTCGTGCCCGACCTGGTCGGCCTTGGGCCGCCGAGCCGTGCGGGCTCCGCCGTACTGGTTGTGGGTGGTCGCAGTGGCAAGATAAACAGTCACGCGGACGGGGTCGACCAGCGGCCACCGTGACACCAGTCGCCAGGAGATCGCCCCGGGATCAGGTGCGGGTTGGCCGGGCGCCCAGGTTACCACCGGGCGGACAAGTTCGATCAGCGGTGGCGAGAGGAGTTGCAGGCGGTCCACGAAGCCTGCGTCGTGGAGGTCCAGAAGCCGGGCGCGGGCGTTGTGGAGGCCGGTCTCCGTATCGCCCCACCAGTAGTGGGTGATCTGGGATACGGTCAGGATCCGAACCTTGCTGGCCAGGGCCTGTAGAATCTGGTCGTCACGGGGGGTTCGAACGAGGTTGGGCATCCGCCTATCTTATCCGGACGGCTGGCCCAGGTCTTGTCACGAGGGATAGGCGGAGGTGACGGATGCGCCCCGTCGTCGTACTTTCTACCCGTAGCATCGCGCATTCATTCAGTGTATTCGTAAGTCTATAAAAGACAACAGTTTAATAATTTCGCATCCATCGACAACATGTCCCGTTCATGGTCAGGCGGCGGGGATGGGTGGGCGCAGGGTGGCTGCGGGG
>SBAX01000224.1 GCA_005240095.1 Phycisphaera mikurensis | reverse complement strand
GTTCGTCCCCTCTCCCGCGGGGAGAGGGGGCGAACAGCTTGCTTCCGCTCGCGCCTCGGGGGGAGCCTCGTCCTCCCGACAACCAACGACGACCTACGGCCCCTCGATCCAGCGCTGGTAGTAGTCGAAGTCGTGCAGGTCTATGTCGCCGTCGAGGTCGGTGTCGAAGGCTTCGCAGCCTAAGGACAGGCGCTCACCCGGGCCTTTCACACACTCTGCCATGAGGTGATAGTCGTACAACGTGATGCTCGCGTCGCAGTCGGCGTCGCAGGGGGCTGCGGCGACGAGAGACTGCACCACGGTCTCGCGCATGAGCACCGGCGGGGACTTGCCGGTCAGCTCCCACTGTTCGTAGAGTACGTCTCCGGCGTCGTTGGTGATGTTAGCGTCGCGCAGGAAGGTGATGTACTCCTTGCTGGCGGTCTGGTAGTAGAGCGTCACCACGGCGCTGGTCGCCCCCGGCGGAATTCGAAACACGGTGTCGTCCCAGTACTGGCCATCGGCGTAGGCGGCCGACACCGGCGCCGCCTGCACGGCCGCAAATGCGGCGTTGGTAAAGCCACGCGGGGGAATGCGGTTGTCCTTGTAGTATTTGTTGTTGATCGCAAAGTGGAATGACGGGCCTTCGGGGATGCCGCTGGCCTGGGCCACCGCCGCGTCCACACCCAGCTTGGCCTCATAGACCTTGGTATCCGCGGCGGTCAGATCGGCCAAGTCGAAGTCATAGGCCCCGCGCTCGACCACGGTGGACAGCACGTCATCGCGGAATTCCACGGTGATCCACATCCGCCGCCCCTCCGGATAGCCGGTGGGCAGCTTGTGACCGGTCTCGTTGACCACGCGGACGCGGATGTTGCACCCTTCGTTGGTCACTTCCAGCGTGGCCGCGTTCTGCAGCATGTACCTGGTCCGGTCCTGGCTGTCGGAGAGGTAGTAAGGGTCTACGTGTTCATAGTCGTCGGGGTACAGGCTCATCAGCACGTCCTGCATCCACACGTTGCCGCCGTTGAAGTCGTGGGCCGGAATATCCGGGCGCTCGAGGTTTTCAAAAACGCACCCGTACGTGAAGGTGTCAGGCATATGGCAGTCCTGGCAGGTGCGCATGACCCCAGTGGGATGATTGCCGCCAAACACGCCATTGGCCTGCACGCCCAACGTGGCATAGGTGCTATTGGCCCATTCACTGAAGGTGCGTTCCAGCGGGAACATGTCGTACTTGTCCAGCGTGGGATGCTCCATCCCCAAGGCGTTGAGCGCGTAGGAGCCATCGGGCTGCCGCGCGAACGCGGGGTTGCTCACGTCATGGCATGTGCCGCACTGGTCGGATGCCACATGGAAGGGGGAATACATCGTGTCGACGCCGTGGTAGTTCGGCGCGTCGGTATACGGCCCGCGGCGGGAGTCGAAGGGGTCAACCACATAGCTGCCGTTGCCCAGTTGCGTGGGAAGGACGCCGGCCTTGGCCAGGGCGTCGAGGATCGGCTGATCCTCCGGCGGGCTGATCCCCGGCTTGAACACCGGATCGACTCCGCGATGACAGAAGTTGCAGGTTACGCCCTCCATGTCTTCATCGCGCAGCGCCGATCCGTCAGTGGGCAGCGAGCGCCCGCCGAGCCAACCGCCCGGTGAGTGGCAGCGGATGCACAGATCGCCGGAGACGGACGCGTCCTGATTGGCAATCGCCAGACAGGCGTGGAAAAGCGGGTCCCGCGCCGCATGGGCCATCATGCTGCCCGCCCAGCGGCTGTAGATGGGATACTCAAGGTCGGGCGGATTGTAGGCCTCGTGACATCCGCGGCAGTTGTCGGCGCTGATGATGGGATCAAAGTCTACGCCATTGCTCGCATCCGGCTGCGTACCGGGGAAGAAGAAGTTGTCCAGCGTCGTGGGCACCTGGCCGTAGCCGGCACGCGCGCAGAGCGAAGCCACGACCGCTGCGGCCAGAAACGAAGCGCGCAATCTTGCAAGATCAGCCGACGCGAGCACCCCAATCCCCCGCCGTGTCCGAAACCACGGTCGAAACAAGGTGTAGACATGCGATTATAGTGGCCCGGCTCGGACCTTCCAGCGGCGAGCGGCCTATAACCCCTGGAGCCGCTAAGAGTTTTCCCTGTCGGTTTGACCGACGCTGCATGAGGAACCACAATCCGCTCTCTTTAAGGACCAAGGAGGCGTATCGTGCGTTTTTGCGTCGTGGAATGGGCTGGGCAGAAGGGACCGAGGCTATGCGTGGGCCGGGACGGGGGGCTGGTGCCGCTCGATGCCCCGCCGAGCCTGCGCGGGGCCCTGGAACAGTTTGGTGACGAAGGACTGATTTCCTTCGCGAGGAAGGCATCGGGGTCGCCCGTTCGCCTGGAGCAGGTAACCCGCTGGCTGCCGCCGGTGCCCGATCCGCGGACGTTCCGCGACTTCTATGCCTTTGAGCAGCACGTGAAGGCGGCGCGCACTCGCCGCGGGCTGGAGATGATCCCGGAGTGGTACAAGCTGGCCATCTTCTATTTCTCGAATACCGGATCACTGAAGGGGCACTTGGAGCCGGTTCGAAAACCGGCATCCACCAGTGAACTTGATTTCGAGCTGGAAATTGGGGCCGTATTGGGGCGCGATGTGCAGGATGTGTCCGGCGAAGCGGCCGAAGAAGCCATCTTCGGATTCCTGATCATCAACGACTGGTCGGCCCGCGATCTGCAGCGCGATGAGATGAAATGCTCGCTGGGCCCCGCCAAGGGCAAGGATTTCGCCACTTCCCTCGGCCCGTGGGTCGTCACCAAAGATGAGCTCGCCGATCGCCGCGTGGGGCCCGGCCGATATGACCTGACCATGCTCGCCCGGCGGAACGGGCGGGAGATTTCCCGCGGCAACGCCAAGGACCTCTATCACGATTTCACCAGGATGCTGGAGCGCGGCTCGCGCGACGTGATGCTCTATCGCGGCGACCTGATCGGCAGCGGCACGGTGGGGACGGGGTGCATTCTCGAGCTTGGGCCCGAAAAGGCGCGCGGCTGGCTGCAACCGGGGGACACGATGGAGTTGGGAATCGAGCGCCTCGGTACGTTGACGACACCGATCATCGAATAACGTCTGGGGAAGGCCAAGACGACGTGGATACAGTAGGCGCACCACTTACCGAGGAACAGCGGATGCTGCTGCAGATCCGCGATACTCTGTATGAAGGAAGCTGGGAGGACTTCGTCACCGACCTGCGGAGGCGGGCGGAGGGCCGCCCCCACGTCTTCGCGACGGTCCCCACATCGCCCACCATGCCTGCGACAATCGCCCACCACCTGGGGTTGATCACGCAGATGCAGGCCTGGGAGCAGCACCACGGCCGCCCCCTTAGGGCGGACACCGCGCAACCACCCGGATGACTTGACCTTTGACGCGTTTTTGCCTTCAATAGATGTTCGCAGCGGCTGGACGGACTAAGGCCCCTACTGCCGGCGTCGAGGTTGACCCCTGCTTCGCCCGACCGAAAAGCTTGCCGGCTTTCCCATGGAGTTCTGCAGATGAATGCCCTGATGCTGATGACCTTGGTTGCCCTGGGCGCGCCTAAGCCCGCGCCGACGCCGGCGACGGCTCCCCTGATCGCCGACGAGAGCCTGCAGCGGCTGGGGTTGATTAAGTTCTGGCAGGCCAATCTGCCGCTGGGGGCGGGGGACGCCATACGTGATGGGTTCCTGGTGGATGAGGCGCTCTATGTCACGACCGAGCAGGGCAACCTGTACGCCCTCAAGGCCGATGTCGGCCTGCTGCGGTGGGGGGCGTATCTGACGGAGCCGAGCTATCGCATTTATGCCCCGCGGCACATGCGCGACGGCGGCAGCTCCGGTCCGACGATCGTCACCACGACCACGGAAATCCACGTCTTCGATCGCTTCACGGGCGATATCCGCAAGCGCTTCGCCACGCCCTTTGCTGCGGGCAGCGCGCCCGTGGGCCTTAACGGCATACTATTTGCGGGCAGCGCTGATGGGCGTTTCTATGCCCTGCAACTGAACCATCCTTATGCTTCGGTTCCGCCCAAGCGCTGGGACGTGCTGGCGGGCGGGCCGGTGACGGCCGCGCCGTTGCTGTATGACGGAGACACGCTCCTCTTCGCCTCGCAGGCGGGCAAGGTGTTTGCCTGTCTGGCGGCGGATAAGACCTTCCGATGGTCGTTCACCGCCGGGGGTCCGATCGAGGGCGATCCCGCGATCGATCCCAGCGGCGTGTACGTGGCAAGCACTGATCGCTCCTTGTACAAGCTGAACAAAGCAACCGGGGCGCGGCTGTGGCGGGCGAGGTTCCCGAGTCCGCTGGCCGAGGGGCCGATTGTGGCCGCCCAGACGGTCTATCAGTACTGCCCCAACAACGGGTTGACTGCGCTTGACGCCATCACCGGCGAGGAGAAATGGAACATCGCGGACGGGCGCAGTCTGGCGGCGCACAGCGTGGCCGGCGATGTGCTGCTGACCTCCGGCAAGCGGCTGGCGGTCGTCGAACACGACACCGG
>SBAX01000485.1 GCA_005240095.1 Phycisphaera mikurensis | reverse complement strand
CTTCACCGCCCTCAGCGAACGCCTCGGCGCCGAGCGCACCCGCGACGCCCTCAACCCCTACCTCCGCGAAGTCAGTGCCATCATCCTTCGCCACGGCGGGGGAGGTGTACTGCGAGAGGGCACGCTGAAGGTGGCGGCGGGCGCGCTCTTCGGTGGCCTGACGGTAGACGGTAACCGTCGCCCAGACGAAGAGCAGGCAGACCACGCTTACCATGGCAGAGATGTGGTAGGTCCAGAGGTAGAAGAGGAGTGCGGCGCCGCCGAGGGTGATGAGTCCCAAAGCGATGATGGCGGGGACGCTCTTTCGGGGGCTGCTTCGGGCGGCGATGAAGGTGGTGAGCAGACCAAGGGCAGTGATGAGCAGAGTGCTCACGCCGGGGGAGGCGGCGGAGGCGAAACGGTTCTGCAGGAACATGTTGATGACGTTGGCGTGGACCATGACGCCGGGCATGGCGGGATCGACGGGGGTGGGGACCATGTCGGCCATGGCCGTGGCGGCGTAGCCGACGAGGCAGATCTTGTCTTTCAGCTGGGGTCTCAGTTCGGTCAACAACTCGTGATTGCGCTGCTCCAGCTTGGCATTGGTCTCGGCGATGCGCGCCGGGTATTGCCCTTCGCCAAAACGGTCGTAGAGTTCCTTGATTCGCTCGCGCTCGGCCGTCTCCTGCTCATTCTGCGGCGTCGCGTCCGTCCACAGTCCCCAGGCACGCTGCAACCATACCACTGCCTCGCTCTCTACGGTCTCGATCGCGGCGTTGAGTTCTCCAAGCCTTCCCGTGCTATCCACCTCTCTCTTGAAGATAGAAGGTCGAGGTGACGACTCGTTCCCCTCTCCCGGCGGGAGAGGGGTCAGGGGTGAGGGCGAGGAGCTTCGCCTTAGATGGCCCCGTAATTCCAGCCGCTCATTCACCAGTCGAACATAGTCTGCGTAGGCGGCTGGTGTGTCGGCGTATCGAGCCTCGACAAGTTCGGCGCGGGCGATGCCGAGGCGCCTGCCGTTGTCTTCGATCGACCGCCGGTTCTGTGTGATTTCCAGAAGCCTGTCGGCGGGAATGTGCGTAAATGAAGAACGCCAGTCTAGACCGCCTCGCGGTCTGTGCCAGTTCACGAGAGTCGTCCCCGAAGGGTTGAGCGGAGCTTTCCGAGCTCGTTGCCCAGTTTCGAAACGCCAGTAGAGCGCCGTGTACGTCCCGCTGGAGAGCGGCGCACTCAAGCAATCGAGGGCCACGACCAGTCCAAGGTGTGGAATCAGAGTGGCACAGTCGTCGACAAGCAACGGGAGCGCGCGAACGATAGATGCCCTGGACTCCCGAAGGACGGGCGTGCCGTTGTACTCGACAGTTCCTGGGTTCCAAGACACGACGCCGACGCCTTTCGCAGCCCTCACAAACGGCGCGAGAGGGATGGTCAACTCGGTTACAAGGGGAAGCCGCCCTTGGGCCTGGCCAGGAATCGGTCGTGTCGGATGAAGGAGTAACCTGGCCTGACAGCGACGGAATTCACGGCGCAGAGACTCGAGCTGCGGTGTCTCTATGTCGATCGGTTCGTTCGGGCAACGGCGTGCGAAGTACTGCTCCCATGTCGGAGGCTGTGGCGGTTCAGCATCCGAACTCGCAACTACGCAATGGATCCCCGGCGGGTCGTCGCGCCAATCTATGACCCGCGCGTACATCGCGAGGTAGACATTGGCAGCCTCGTGCATCGCCTCTGCGAACTCGTTGTCGTCGTAAATCACTTCATCGAAGGCGCGGTCACCTTCTTCGGCTTGGGGCCCCAAGTCGTAGTGAGCGGTCAGCCCGGCGTGTTCCGTGCGTGGTGGGGACGGCTGATCGAAGATCAAATCGAGGACGATGGCTTGGGGGCCGAGTTCGTCGAGGACGCGGACGAGGTCGGCGAAGATGCGGCGGGGCCAGGGCCAGGTGGGGCTAGCGGCGAGGGTGGAGTCGTCGATGTCGATGAGCACGATACGGGGGTCGGCCTGGAGGGAGTTAGCGTGGCAGAAGTGCAGGTCGAGGTTGTAATTGTCCAGGGGCGTAAAAAGGCCCAGCAGGTAGGCCAGTGCTGACACGGCGGTGGCACAGACGCCGAGGGTAAGGCCGAGCCAACCTGTGCGCCGAGTTCCCATGTTTGGGAACATTGTATCGCGAAGTGGAAGGGACGGAGGGACGAAGGGACGGAGGGGATGGCTTCGAGACGAAGGTTTGGAGCAAACAGGGAAGCCGGGCCATGTAAGGCGTTTTACGTCAGGGAGCGAGGGAATTGTCGATTGGCGATTGAGTGACGCTTGACCAGGGATCGTGGGAGGGGAAGAATAGGGCACAGCGACGGTCCCAAGGAATGACGATGCTCGATCGAGCAGGCGTGTCTGTCGGCCGTCGTATCCACCCCACTTCGAAAGTCGCGTCTTTGGTCTGGGGAGATGCTGTGTCTACAAGAGCAGAGGTTGTTCGACGCTCGCGGGGGTGCGCGGAGAGTGCGCGGGATGGGAATCCCGCACGGGTGGTGCCGAGGAGGGAGGCTCGCCACAGCGAGGTACGAGACCACCCCCAACCCCCTCCTTGTCAAGGAGGGGGGCGGCGGGGCGCCGCTGCGTTCATTGCGCCCGATCATCGCGGGCCCGACCTTTGCTGCGCAAAGGATGGCACCCGGAGATGCGCGGAGACCGCGCGGGATGGGAATCCCGCTCCGATGGTGCCGAGAAGTGATTCTCGGCACAGCGGCGGAACAGGCGATCTTCGTCGCGGCACGCTCTACCCTCACCCCTGCGCCTCTCCCTGCAAGGGAGAGGGGTTCCGCCGGCATTTTCTCAACAGCGGCGGAAATGATTCTCGGCACAGCGACATGCGACCACCCCCTGCCCCCTCCTTGGTAAGGAGGGGGGCTTCCTGGCGGACGCTGGCGGTGGTCGGTGTTTTCGCGTGCACGGCTGCGCGGGCGGAGGGTCCTCCGCAGCCGGTTTTGCTTGGGCCGAGGGCGACGTTTGCGCGGCATGTGGTGGGCGGCGAGCCAAGCGCGGGCATGGGGAGGGAGCGGCTGATCTACAGCAATACGGAGGGCCGCTATGCCGTCAACATCGGGATGAATCTGGTCAGCGACGACATTGCCACGACGGCGGGGCCGGGATGCAGGCTGCGACGGGTTGAGTTTCCGGTGGTGGGAAGGGTCAATCCCGCCGACACCGGCGGGCCGTTTACGGTGCAGTTCGGGCTCTATCCAACGTGTCCGGGGTCGGTGCCCGGGGCGGCGGTGGTGATTCCCGGTACGGCCGGGCAGGTGGGCTTTGCGGACGATGCGCCTCGACTGGTTTCCTTTGCCATCCCCGACGGCGTGACGATCCCCAGCAACGTGTGGTTCGGGGTGCGCTTCAGTCGGGGAAACGCCGGCGTGGTGGTGGGGGCCTCGCCGTTCACAGGTATGTCCTGCGATCAGCTTGACTATCCCGGATTTCCGTGCAGCGGGAGCCTGGCCGGGTTTCCGGAGCAACCGCACGGCAGCTTCAATCTGGAGCTCTATGGGGATGAGGAGTGCGGGGCGTCGTTCGTGGGCTACAAGAACAGCCGGCCGTCGGGGGGCTTCTTCAACCCCGGCCAGGGCCTGACGCTGGTCGATGACATCCGCCTGGGAATCCCGAACTGCGAGATGATCGGCTACGAGGTGGCCGTGCGGGGGCTGGGTTCCTTCCAGTTCGACATGCGGCGATTCTGCGAGGGGTCGATCCTCGCGGGAAGCGAGAAAGTCTATAACGGCACGGGTAATGGGCTGCAGATCGCGCGGTTTGCGGTCAATCCTCCGGTTGTGCTGCCGCGGGATTTCTTCTTCGCTACCGAGGTGAACACGTCTGAGGCGGGGATCGTGACCACGGGCGTTCAGGCCTGCGTGGGGTCCACCGAAGATGCTTATCTTGTGGCCGGTGAAACGGGATGTGCGGAGATCTCGGCGCCCGATCCGGTCCTTCATGACGCGGTGGACCTGACGATCCTCTGCGCGGGGGAGCCGCCGCTGGGGGCGTGCTGCGACATGTACTTTCGCGATGAGAACAACGAGGCGGTGTGTCGCGAGCTGCCGCAGATGAACTGCCCATTTCCGCCGCGATCCTCGCCGGAGTTCCGGCCAAGGTGGGTCGCGGGGGCGGCGTGCGATCCGGACTCGTTTACGCCCTTTGAGTGCGGCAAGGCGGCGTGCTGCACGGAGAATGCCTGCGAGAATCTGACCGAAAACGAGTGCAACGCCGTCCCGCCATTGGATGCGCCGCGCGACTGGCAGATCGGGCGGGCGTGCGGCATGGCCGGGCAGCACTGCGTTATCGTGGACTGCCTATTCGCCACGGGCGACTGCCGAGTCCCGCACGCGACACCTGGCTGCGATGACCCTTACTGCTGTGATCGCGTTTGCCGCTCTCATGGTTCAGTGGGGGCATACTGCTGCGAAATCGAGTGGGACAGCCTCTGCGTGGAGTTCATCAATGAGGGGGCCTGCGAGCTTTTTCCAGCGAACGACAGCTGTGCGCCCGACGAGAATGGGAGTGGGGCAAGCCTCCTGACTTTGAGCAATGGCTTCACTACGGCGCTGACCTCGGCCTCCTTGACGACGGAAGACGTGAGCGATCCGAGCCTTGGCTGTTACCTCAACAGCCCCGGCGCTCAGGGTTGGCAGACGGTCTGGTACAAGTTCGTGGCCCAATTTGATGCGACACGCGTCACGACATGTTCCAGCAACAGCCCGGCGAACGATTCACTCCTGGCTCTGTACGCGGTAGGCGATATGACCAGTCCGGAGACACAGTGCGCCACCCTGATCCCCGTCGGCTGCAGCGACGACGTCGCGGGCTGCGGCCCATTGGGCAAGAACTCGTCGATATGCGCGGAGACCATTCCGGGCGAGTTCTACTACATTCAGGTGGCTTCCAAGGCGCCGATTACCACGGACGGCGGCTTCCGGGTCACCATTACGCATCCGACTTCATGCCCCCGGTCCAACGATTTTTGCCCACAGGCGGCGCCGATCGCGGATGGTGTGACGCCGTTTTCGTTCTTCCCGATCTTCACCTTGGACGCCCCGACGACGTGTTTGGCGAGCATGACGGCGGACATGTGGTTTGACTATACGGCCACCTGCAGCGGAGGGCTGCGGATTGATACCTGCGGGGAGAGCGCGGAGACCTCGCCGGATACGAACCTGGCGGTGTACGGCGACTGCCTGTGCCCGCCGGTGGCGGGTGCGCCGCTGGCTTGCAGCAAGGACGGCGGAGGAGAGTGCGGGTTGGGGGCGCAGGTGTTTTTGGATGTGGTAATGGGGGACTGCTACAAGATTCGCCTGGGCAATTCGCTGTGGAACCTACCTGAGGGGAATCTCACGATAACGTGTACGCAGGACGTTTGTCCGCGGGGGCTGGTGCAGTGGGTGACTCCGCCGGGGGACGTGGTGGACGCGCGATGGGCGCATCCGCCGGGTAATGCGCAGCAGGCGGAGGGCATGCGGACCGTCGCGGTTGCGCTGCCCGGAGGGGCGCTGCCCAAGTGCCTTTCGGTGTGCGAGACGGCCAGCGAAGGCGGAGGCGTCAACGCGGTCCAGCAGGTAGTCGAAGACCCGATGGGGAGCTACGACATTACGCTGGTCCGGCCGATCACGGCCAATGCCAAGACGACGATTACGTATCGCGATGTAAACGAGCGGGAGTGGCATCTGCGCCTGAGCGCTCATCCGGGGAACGTGAATGCGGACGAATACGGCAACGAGCAGGATGCGCTGGACCTCCTGGGGGCGCTGGAAGGCAGGTTCGCGCTACCGTTCGGCGAATACAGCGGGGACATCAATCGCTCGGGGGCCACTACCGCGGCGGACCTGCTGGCGCTGATCGATGTGTTCAACGAGTGCCCGGAGTGCCCGGCGGTGCCGAACCCGATGGATGATCCGGGGTGCCCGTAGAACGAGGGTTGCTGCCAGTGCTGCCGAGCCGGACGCTCGGCACAGCAGGAGCACGGACAAGCGGAGCTTGTCCGTGCCACCCGGCAGGGGACGGGGATAGGACGGATGGGAGGTATGGGATTGATGGGAGCGACGAATCTCAGATTTCATATTTCAGAGGAGCGGTGGCAAGAATGCGCGGGATGGGAATCCCGCTTGAATCGTGCCGAGAAGGGATTTCTCGGCACAGGCGGCGGCTCGGCAGGAGCCTCGCCCTCCCACGGTCCGCGCGGGCTGAAGCCCGCGGCTGTCACAACTATGAATTCCAGACGGGGCGGGTGCCGGCGAGGAAGCGGAGGTGGCGGAAGAGGTGGTGGCGGCGGGCGATGAGTTCCTGGGTGCGGCGGAGGGTGTCCTCGTCGAAGCGGCCGGTGAAGCGCCAGGTGAGGATGTCTTCCTCGAGCTCGTGCCAGCGATGGGTGCCGCTGAGCTTACGCTTGCGGCGGGGGTCGCGCTCTTCGATCAGAGTGCGGAGGTCGGATTCGATCCGCTTGAGTTCGACGATTACGTCGTGGACTTCGCGCTCGTAGTCCTGAAGCACGGTGATGTCGGCAGTCACGCCGTGGGCGGGCGGGGTAGCGGCCACGGCGACGGCGGCGACGTCGCTGCCCGGTTCCTCCTCGGCCGTACGCGACGGCACGATGGGCACGGGGGCCTCAAGCTGCTCCTCATCCAAGGCCCGTGAGGCCGCCCCGACGGCGATGTCCTGTTCATCCTCGCCGAGACCTTGAACGAATTCGGGAGGCGCAGCTTCAGGATCCTCGAAGTGCGGGTCTGTCGAGGACGCGTCGCCGCCAGCGGGTTGAGATTCGTCGGGGCTCATGTTCAGACTAGGTTCCAAAGATCGGCCCTCACCCCGGGCCTCTCCCGCGGGGAGAGGGGGAATGGCCCTCACGCTCCTCCACGGCGGTCTGGAGGGCGAGGATGGCGTAGGCGGTCACGAGGTGGGGGTTGCCCTCGTACCAACGGTCGGCCTCGTTGACCCAGCTTCCGTCCTCGCGCTGCAGGGAGATCAGTTTCTCGATGAGATCGACGCGCCAGTTGTGGGGGACGTTCTTGCCGTCCACGATGGTGTCCTCGCCCCAAGCGGATAAGGCGCGGGCGAAAACGTGATAGAAGTAGTAGAGGCCCTCCTTGGACTGGGCGTCGGGCATGTTGGGGTTGCGGTCGAGGGTGTAGTTGCGGTGAATCCAATCGACGGCGGCCTTCACGCGCGGGTCGTTGCGATCGACTTTGGCGTAGAGCAGGCTCTTGAAGCCGGCGTAGGTCATGGAGCCGTAGCTTCGCAGGCGAGGGCGGTCGCCGACGACGTCGGTGCCGGCCTTGGATTCACCGCCGTTGGCGGGAGAGTACACAAAGCCGCCGTCTGCGCTTTCCCTCGCGAACTCCTGATCGTTCGTTTCGCCGAGCATCTGGCAGCGACCGACGAAGACCATTGCTTTCTTGTAGACCGGGTCTTCGGGCGAGAGGCCGCTTTCGTGGAGGGCCTCGAGCATGAGCTGGGTGTTGGAAAGGTCGGGGCGTTTGGACTGGCCGTAGCCGGCGCCGCCGTACCAGGGGCTATTGGCTTCGTGACCTTCGCCTTCGTCCCATTGCAGGCGTTTAAGAAAGTTCTGGGCGTCCGTGATCTTCTGGGCATGGGCCGGGTCCTTGATTGAGGCGAGGGCCAGAAGTGCGACGCTGGTGTGGTAGTTGGGCATGCCCTCGCCGTCGACGTAAATGCCGCCGTCGGGCTGAACGGAGCGGAGCATGAACTCGAGGCCGCGCTGGACGGAGGGGTGCTTGGGTCCGTAGTCGGGATCCTTGGCCAGGGCGCTGACCACGAGGGCGGTGATGGCGGGATGGGACTTGTCGAAAGCAACCCAGCCGCCGTCGGGCTGCTGCCCGGCCACAAGGAAGCCAAGGCCCTTGCGGATGCCGGTATGGGCGCGCGAAGCGGTGGCGATGTCCACCGGCGCTGCGGTGGCCGTGTTCGCAAGAACCAGCGTCGCCAGGATCGTCCAGGTTCGCATCACCTATTTCTCACAGCCGGTAACCAGCGCCGCGGCTGCGCTGATTATCTGTCGAGACGGCACGGCCACAGGCCTCGTCGGCGTCAACCCCCCTTAGTCCCCCCTTGTTAAGGGGGGAGGCATGGCGGCGCTGCGCTTGGCCATGCCACACGTCCCACCCATTATACGACCGCTAGGACTTCTTGGCGTGGCCGGCGATGGAGACGCGGATTTCGATGTCCTCGGCCACGACCTTGTCGGTCATGTCCGGCTTGATCTCGAAGTCCTTGCGTTTGATGGTGAAGGTAGACCGCAGGACCAGAAGGTCGCCGGACATTTTGCTGGTGCGTTCGCTGAGCTTGCCGGGCAGATAGGAGGCCTTGACCGGCACGGTGATTTCCTTGGTCACACCCTTGCAGGTCATGTCGCCGACGACGGTCATCTCGAAGACGTTGTCGCCGGTTTTCTTGGCCTCGGCGACCTTCTTGACCTTGAATTCGATGGTGGGGTTGGACTGCACGTCGAGCCAGTCCGGCCCGTGGAGGGTCTGCTTCATGCCCTTGTTGTCGAGGTAGAGGGACTTGGCCTCGACGATGATGGAGCCGGTGGTCGCCTGGGGATTGGCGGGATCGAATTTGACCTTGCCGGTGATCCCGGAGGCTACGCCGGAGAAGGGCTCCAGCATGGAGTCCAGGGTAAAGGCGATGCAGTTAACGCCCTTGGGGTCCTTGAAATCGAACTCCGTCGGCTCGGCGGCCGCCAACGGAGAGAACGCCACAACACAAACCAACGTCGCGGGTAGGCTCTTGGCCCAACGAATCATGTTTTTCCCTTTCCGTTTTTTTCTTGCTCTTGTGCGCTCTTCGGCCCGTTGCGCTTTCCTGCACCTATGGTCTGAAGGTCGCAGAATCTTGCAAGTCGTCAGATTGTGTCAGGCGGATTGCGTTGCAAGGACGTTACGCGATGGAAGCACGAGGTTATGGTCCGTGAGATGGGGAACCTCCTGGTGAGGCGGTGGCAACCGCGCGAAGCGGCTCGGCAGGAGTCTCGCCCTCCCCGGCGGTGGGTTTCGCGGACGCGGCATGGACCGTGCCGTCGCCGCGGTAGGTGGTGGCGCGCCAAGTTGTCTTGGTGGCGCCGAGGGCCTTGAGGAAGGCGTTGGCCAGGGCTGCGGCGGTGACCACGGCGCCGAGAAAGTAGGTCAGAGACCAGATTCGGGAGACGGTCATCACGCCATACACCCGCCAGAGGGCGGCTTGTTGCGATAGGACGGCCGCCGCCCAGGCGTACAGGGCGTATTTCCAACCGGCGGGGCCGACCGTCGAGGCGAGGACGACCGCCGCAGCAAGGCTCAGCCAGGGGGCGACGGAAACGAGCACCACGGAAAGCAGCGCCAGACCCACGCGGGCGCGGCTGCTCAGAGACCCGTAGAAGATGCGGCTCCAGCCGCGAAAGCCCTGCGTGAAGCCGGGATACATTCGGGAGCTGAGCAGGCCGTCGTTCTCGACGACGCGCAGGCGCCAGCCGGCAGTCTTGGCCAGGCGGGCGAAGTCGATGTCCTCGTTGAGGCGGTTGCGGACGGCGGCGTGACCACCGATCCCTTCGTAGCAACGGCGACTCATGAGCATGAAGGCACCGTTGGCGTAGGCGGTTTTTTTGGCGGGATTGTTCACCCGCGCGGGCTGGAACCAGGCCATGAGGATGATGGCGCACACGGGCTGCACGATTTTTTCCCAGAGGGCAAGTGGAATCAGTTGCGGAATCATCGTGAGGAAGTCGATCCGCTGCGAGACAGCTTCCTCCATGGCCAGCCGGATGGTGTGCGGCGATGTGAACTGGCAGTCTGCGTCGGAGAAAAGAAGCCAGTCGCGCGTCGCCAGCTGCACGGCCTCGCGCATGGCGTTGCACTTGCCGAACCAGCCGTCAGCGAGTTGCGAAATGGTGACCACACGAAGGCGGTGCGGAAATCGCGACTTCAGGTCGGCGAGGATGCGGGGGGTGCGATCGGTGCTGCGATCGTCGGCGACGATAACTTCGAAGTCGGGATAGTCCTGAGCGAGGACGGAATTCAGGCAGGCCTCGATGTTGTCCTGCTCGTCCTTGGCGGCGATGACCACGGAAACGCGAGGCAGCGGGCCGGGGGAAGTGACGGGGCGGAGGCCTTCGTGGAGGATGCGGCGCTGAGCGAGGATGGGGCCCATGGCCGCTCCGCGGAGAAACCAGACGATCGCCACAGCCCAGCCGAGGACGACCCACACCCAAAGAAAGATCGACATGCATCTGTCCTGATGCGCGGCGCACCCGTAAGGATGGGAGCGGCGCTTCCCTGACCGAACCCTGATCAGCTGACTTTGCGCCCTATTGACGCCCGAGGGCACCGGCACCGAACATTCGGTCCCGCGTCTGCGCCAGGTTGGCGAGTCCTATTATGTCCGACGTTGAAGCCCCTCGTAGCGTATGCTTCTTCGAGCTATAGCATACATGATGACAATGACCTCTTTCTTTTTGGTTCTTTTTCTTTCTGTGACTTGCTGTGAAATGCG
>SBAX01000318.1 GCA_005240095.1 Phycisphaera mikurensis | reverse complement strand
GGGTATCACCACCGCTTCGGAGCATCGCACGCCGAGATCGAGGCCCTGCGGGCATGCCGTGAGTCACCCCGCGAGGCGACAGTCTACGTGAACCTGGAGCCGTGCTGCCACTACGGCAAGACCGGGCCGTGTACGGATGCACTGATTGCCGCGAGAGTCGGCGAAGTTGTGATTCCATTCCTCGACCCGTTTCCCGAGGTGCGCGGGGAAGGCGTGCGGCGGCTGCGACGGGCGGGGATTCGCGTGCGCCGGGGCGTTCTGGCGGAAGAAGCCGCCGAGGTACTCGCCCCGTTCCTGACGCTCACCTGTCTTCGGCGTCCGTACGTGATCGCCAAGTGGGCGCAGAGCCTGGACGGGCAACTCGTTTCAGCGCGAGGAGGCCCACGGTGGATCTCGTGCGAAGCGTCGCGGCGGGAGGCTCATCGTTTGCGGGCACGGGTGGACGCGATCATCGTCGGCGCGGGGACGGTGCTGGCGGACGATCCGATGCTGACGGCGCGTGAGGTGCCCATGCGGAGGGTTGCGGCGCGGGTGGTGCTGGATCGACGGTTGCGTACGCCTCTGTCGTCGCAATTGGTCCGGACGGCGGAGCGGATACCGACGATTGTGGTGGCCGCTTCGGGCGCGGGCGCGACGCGGAAGGCCATGCAGCTACGAGAGCGCGGCGTCGAATTCCTGGAATGCGGCCTGCGCGGAGGCCGGTTGGCGTTGCGTCAGTGTCTTCGAAAACTGGGGCAGCGGGGAATGACCAACGTCATGGTTGAGGGCGGTCCGACGGTGCTGAACGCCTTTTTTGCCGAGAATCTAGGGGATGAGGCCTGGGTGTTTGTGGCCCCCACGGTGTTCGCAGGCAAACCCGGGGAGGCCAAGGGGGTCGCGCTTACAAGAGCGCCTTGGTCGGTTCAGATAGGCCGAATCGAAAGCGACGTCTTGTTTCGCATGCGGCTGACTTGTCCACGATATCTTTGAGACGCGTCATCATCGTCTCCACCGGCTTCGCCTCGCTGGCATATGGCTTGGGCTGCCCCTTCGGGGCGGGGAAACGCAAAAGCTCACCTACCGGGGCCGCCTCAACGGGCTTGAACTCGGGAGAAACCGAAAATGCGGCCTCGGTGAGGTACAGTGCTTGGCTCGGCCGACTCAATTGGCGCGCAGTTTTTCCAACATCTGCTTGGCGTTCGCGTTGGACGGGTTGAGCCCCAGGGATCGATCGTAGTTGCTGATCGCCAACTCTTTCTTCCCGGCCAACATGTAGACTTCGCCGAGACTGTCATAGACGTTCCACGAATCGGGGAACACCTCCACGTTAAGGCGGAACACAGCGATCGCATCCGAGAGTCGCTTCTCCCGAACAAGGAGATACCCGAGGTTATTCAACTCCTCTTCCCCGAACCGATAGCGGTCCTGGTTTGTGGCCTTTAACCGGCGGTACTCCTCGATTCCCGCCGCGGCGCCTTTCGTTCGGACGATTTCCAGCATCGCTTCGGCAACCGATGCTCGTGGGGGAGCGGGTATCCGGCCATAAAGGATGTTTATGATGCCTGCGCCGATCTCGCCGTGATAGTTTTCCGGCGAGCGGATGTTTGACAGCAAGACAATGACGTGCCCGTCGCGGGGGAGGATAAACAAGCGGGCGTAGAAGCCGAAAACCGCTCCTTCGGTCATCGCCACGGCAAGTTCCTCGTCGGGGTTTTTGAACCGCTGCTGAAAGTTCAGCCACCCGTAGGCGTTGCCATGAGGAGAGACACTCCACATGAGTTCCCTGTGCTCGCCGCTCAACAGTTGCTTCGACAGCAACGCCCGGGCGAACAGGAACAGATCGTCCACAGTGGAATAGAGACCTGCAGCCGCCTCGGCATGGTAGAACGGGGCGTTCTCCAGCGTTCCAAGTCCCTTGCGGTAACCCGAAGCCCGCCTCGGCAGAATCGCCTCGCGACGGGCCAAGCCGGTGTCCTTGAGACCGGCCGCGTCCAGAATCCGAGACTTGATGGCTTCGTCGTAAGGCTTGCCTCCCACGTTTTCGACGAGCAGGGCGAGAACGTTGTACCCGTCGCTGGAGTAGGAGAACTTGGACCCCGGCTCGAAGAGCAGGTCGTGCTGGGCAATTCGCCGGAGAATCTCATCGTGGCTGAGCGCACCGCTCTGAACGGCACGAAAGAGTTCTGGTATGTTGTTGTAGTCCGGCAGACCCGAGGTATGCGTCAGCAGCTGTCGGATGGTAACCCGTTCACCCCATTTCGCCGAGTATTCCGGAAGATACTCGCTGATTTTGGCATCGAGTTGGCCTTTCCCTTCGTCCGCAAGCTGGAAGATGAGGATTGCCAGGAAGGCCTTGGAAATCGACGCGATGCGGAACTTGGTTTCCGGCGTATTTGGGACCGACCACTCCATGTTGGCCTGGCCGAACGCGCCGCGGAAGAGCACCTTCTCCTCCGTGGCGACCAGCGCGGCACCGGAGAACTGGCCAAGCTCGTGATAGCTTCGCAGCAGCGTCTCAATTCTGCTCGTCTTATCGTCCGCTTGATCGTCGGCGCTTCCGCGGCCCGTCGCCAGAAACACCAAGAACAAACACAAAACGAACCGGCGATGTCCACGCATCAGACCGTCCCCATTTCAACCCCATCCGTCGGCCGAACGCCGCTGGAATCGCTGGTTGGGCGGCACACGCGCGAGCAATGGGGCCCGATCGCATCCCATGTTGCTACGCCCGGTTGATCCTCGTTTGTTGTTGCGCCCGTCATCGTGGCCCTATTTCGCTCGCTTACCCTGGGGCTGTGCCCGTTACTTGCTGGTTTCCATGGCTTCGTTTTCGCGTTTGACCCAGGTGTAGTGATAGTCCTTGTCTTCGATGGAGTCGGCCACGCTGGTGAGGAGAAGCGGCTTGAAGGTGTCGCACATGACGGCCAGTTCGCTGGTCCGGTCGGAGCCGATGCTTTTCTCGTAGGTGCCGGGGTGGGGGCCGTGGGGCACGCCCATGGGGTGCAGGCTGATGGACTGGGACTCGATGCCCTTGCGGCTGGTGAAGTTGCCTTCCACGTAGTAGAGGATTTCGTCGCAGTCCACGCTGGCGTGGCCGTAGGGGCAGGGAATGGCCTTCACGCCGTCGCGGTCGAAGTAGTCCACCTTCCGGGGGACGAAACTGCAGATCACGAAGCCGTGGCCGGCGAAGGTAATGTGCGTGGTGGGCGGCAGGTGCACAGACCCCGTGCGCGGCTGATAGTCGTGGATGCTGAAGGCTACGGGATAGACGATGCCGTCCCAGCCGGCGATGTCCCAGGGGAAATGCTTGTACTCGTGCACGCTGAGCCGGTTGGCATGCTTGACGACCAGGGGGTAGGGGCCGTCGCCGTGTTTGCTGCGGTCGAAGCGCAGTAACTCCGCGGGGGCGCGGAAGTCGCGATGGCTGTAGGGCGCGTACATGGTGATCTGGCCGGACTCGTTGCGGAACTGCTTGGGCACGTCGATGTAGCTGCCGGACTCGAAGACCAGGAAGGTGCCGTGGTTGCCGTCGGGATGGAGGCGATAGGGCGTGCCCTTGGGGATGATGACGTAGTCGTGCTTCTTGAAGGGAAGCGGGCCATACACCGTTTCCACGAGGCCTCCGCCGTCGTAGGCGAACCAGCACTCGTCGCCCTCGCCGTTGGAGAACCAGTGTTTGGCGGGTTGATTGGGTTTGGAAACTCCCACGCGAATGTCGGCGTTCATCAGCAAGGTGCGGCGGGCGGTGAGGAAATCGCCATCCACCTTGAGGTTCTGGGTTTTGATGTGTCGACGGTGCAGGAGCTGGCCTTCCTGTGGGGCGATGGGGCAGAACCCCGCCAGCTCCATGGAGCGGACGTTGAACTCGTCGGTGGGTGGGGTGCGGTAGTAGAGGATGCTGTAGGTGCTTTCGAAGCCCATCCGCGTCATGCACTGCTCCATGAGCAGCTTGCCCTTCTCGTAGTGCGTGACGTGGTGCTTGGGGGGCACACTGCCGAGTTTCATGTAGTGAATCATATGCGAGGCTCCTTTGACAAGATCATCCCGCAGAAATCCGGACCTCGAAGCCCACAGGCGCAGCGAAGACCTCGCGGAAGATCTGCAGAGTCAGTTCGGCGCCGCGATCAACGTCATCGGAAAGACCGAGGTTATAGATTTCTCCACATGCCTGGTTCGGCTGAGCGGGAACGCCCAGCCGTGAGAAGAAGGTCGCAGCCCTTGCGGATTCGGCGTCGGTCATCTGAGCAACAGGAAGGTCCAGGAACAGTCCTTCTTGTTCATCGTAGGCAAACTGCACGAACCCGCGCGTGTGCCAACCGTCGATGATGATGAAATCCGGTCGGTTGCGCGCTTCGACGAGGCGCTGGAGCGCGGAGGCGATGATGGCATGCTCGGCGACGACGGGGTGATGCCCGACGGGCCAGCGAGTCGAATCCTCAAACAGCCATTTCAGGATACCCAGCACCTCGTCACCCTCCGCTAGTCGTCAGCCTGGGCCTCGCGCATGCGGGTCTGGATTTCCTCCACGGACAGATTTTCCCGGCGGGCGGCGATTCCCCAGCGATAGCCGAAAGGATCGAGCACGCAGCCGTAGCGGTCTCCCCAGGGGGCGTCGGTCATGGGGGTGACGACCTGCGCACCGGCGGAGACGGCCTTATCGAATACGGAATCCGGATCGGTCACGTACAAATACAGCCAGACGAGGCTGGTGTCGCGCCCGCGAGGGATCTGGGTCTCGGGGGCAAGCGGAACGTCGGTGAGATACAGCTTCGAGTCGCCGATTTCCAGCTCCGCGTGGCGCACGCGAGCGCCGTCGGGCAGGCGGGTGCGCTCCTTCGCGGCGAAGGCCTTCTTGTAGTAGTCGATGGCCGCGGCCGCGTCATGCACGACCAGGTAGGGCGTGATCGCATGAAAGCCGTCGGGGATGGGTTTTACGGCGCCTATCATGGCTTGCCTCTTAGTCGCTGGCTTTCCTACAGATTCCCCCGCAGGGCCTGCTCGCGTTCGATGCTGATGAACAAGGCCTTGAAATTGCCGATGCCGAAACCGCGGCTGCCGTGGCGCTCGATGACTTCGAAGAACAGCGTCGGCCGGTCCTGCACCGGCTGGGTAAAGATCTGCAGCAGGTAGCCGTCGTCGTCCTTGTCGATGAGGATTCCGAGGTCGCGGAGCTTGTCCCAGTCCTCGCCGACGTTGCCGACGCGCTCGCGCATGTAGTCGTAATACGTGTCGGGGACGCGGAGGAAGTCGATGTCCCGGCGGCGCAGCTCGGTGACGGTATCGTAGATGTTGGCGGTGTTCATGGCGATGTGCTGCACGCCGGGGCCCTGGTAGTACTCGAGGTATTCGTCGATCTGGCTTTTTTTCTTGCCCTCGGCCGGCTCATTAATGGGGAACTTGCACTTGCCGCCGCCGTTTTCCATGACCTTACTCATCAGGGCGCTGTATTCCGTGCTGATGTCCTTGTCGGTGAAGCTCAGCAGGTTGGTAAAGCCCATGACGCGCTCGAACCAGTTGGCCCAGTAGTTCATCTCCCCCAGGTAGACGTTGGTGACGACGTGGTCGATGGCGGCGAGGCCCACGGGCTTGCCGCCGTGGGCATTGATGGGGCGAAAACCGGGAAACGAACCGCGGTAGTTCTCACGATCCACGAAGCGGAAGATGGTGTCACCGGCGTACTTGATGGCCCCGACGGTCAGTTCGCCGTGTTCATCGCGGGCGGTGGTGGCCGGCTGCAGGATGGTCGCACCGCGCTGCTTGGTAGCCTCCAGAGCCTTGGGCACGTCGGCCACGGTCAGGCCGATGGCTTTGACGCCGTCGCCGTGGAGGGCGCAGTGGCGGGCGATCTCATGGTCGGGGGCGTAGGCGCTGGTGAAGACGAAGCGGATGTTACCCTGTTCCATGACGTAGGAGGCGCGGTCACGGAGGCCGGTCTCCAGGCCGGCCTTGGCCTTTGGGTTGAAGCCGAAGGTCTTGTCGTAGAAGTGGGCGGCCTGCTTGGCGTTGCCCACGTAGAACTCGATGTGGTCGTAGCCCCTGATGGGCAGGAAGTCCTCGGCCATGGGTGGCAACTCCTATCCTTCACCGGCCCTTCGGCGCTGCCTAAGCCCGGGTGAGGCGGGTCCACATGGGCAGCGCTACCCACGGATATTCAGATTGTATCGAAGGGGCGACGATTGGACCACCCCGCGTGGAAGTCCTCTCGATGGCAAGGGCTACTGTCCAGCGCTGAATGTCGAAACAGGTCGAGCCACTGACCCTCACCCCTGCCCCTCTCCCTGAGAGGGAGAGGGGTTCGCGATCTCTGGCTACACGATCCCGGCGTATTGATCGAGGGCCTGCGGGTTGGCGAGGGCGTCGCGGTTGGTGACGGGCTCGCCGTGGATCATGCGCTGCACGGCCAGCTCGACCTTCTTGCCGCTGATGGTGTAGGGGATGGCGGTGACCTGCCTGATGTGCCTGGGCACGTGGCGCTTGGTGGCCCCCTCGGCGATGCGGGTCTTGATCTTCTGGATCAAGGCGTCGTCGAGCCGGAGGCCTTCGCGCAGGACCACGAACAGGCAGACTTCCACGTCGGCGTCGGGGGTGTTCTTGCCGACGACGACGCTGTCCACGATCTCTTCGATGGATTCGACCTGGCGATAGATCTCGGCCGTGCCGATGCGCACGCCGCCGGGGTTGAGTGTGGCGTCGGAGCGCCCGTAGACGATCACTCCCCCGCGCTCGGTGATCTCCACGAAGTCACCATGCCGCCAGATGCCGGGATAGTGGTCGAAGTAGGCCTTGCGGTATTTTGATCCGTCGGGGTCGTTCCAGAAGCCCGTGGGCTGCGAGGGGAAGGGGGTGCAGCAGACGAGTTCGCCCTTGCGGCCGATGACAGGTTTTCCGTCCTCGTCGAAGGCCTGTACGTCCATGCCGAGCCCGAGGCACTGAATCTCGCCCGCGTACACCGGCAGCATGGGATTGCCGAGCATGAAACAACTGATGATGTCCGTGCCCCCGCAGATGCTGGAAAGCTGAAGGTCGCGTTTGACCTCGCTATACACCCAGCGGAAGTTCTCCACGGTGAGCGGGGAGCCGGTGGAGAGCACCGCCCGCAGCTTGGAGAGGTCGTGCTGCTTGCTGGGGTGCAGGCCGAGCTTTTCGCAGGCGGCGATATACTTGGCGCTGGTGCCGAAGACGGTAATGCCCAGCCGCTGGGTCATCCGCCACAAGTGATCGGGGTCCGGGTGCGTGGGGCTGCCCTCGTAGAGCACGACGGTTGCCCCGACGCCCAACGAGCTGACCAGCCAGTTCCACATCATCCAGCCGCAAGTGGTGAAATAGAAGATCGCGTCCTCGCGCTTCAGGTCGGTGTGCAGCATCAGCTCCTTCATGTGCTGGAGGAGGGTGCCGCCGTGGCCGTGGACGATGCACTTGGGAACGCCGGTGGTGCCCGAGGAGTACATGATATACAGGGGATGATCGAAGGGCACGGACTCGAAGGTGGGCCGGGGGGCCTCGTGCTTCGCCAGGAAATGTTGCCATCCAATGGCGTTGGACAGTTGCGACAAGTCCTGCGCGCTGTTCATGAACGGAACGATGACTACGCGCTGGATGCTGGGGATGCGCTCCACGATCCCGCGGACGCGTTCGAGGCAGTCGATGGTCTTGCCGTTGTAGGAATAGGCGTCGGCGGCGATGAGCACCTTGGGCTCGATCTGTCCAAAGCGGTCGAAAACGCCCTGGATGCCAAAGTCGGGTGAGCACGAGGACCAGATGGCGCCGAGGCTGGCGGTGGCCAGCATGGCAATCACCGTCTCCGGTACATTGGCCATGAAGGCTCCGACGCGATCACCGCGCTGCACGCCTGCGTCGCGGAGGGCCGCGGCGCAGCGGGCTACGTCGCGATTCAATTCGCGATAGGTGACCGTCCGCGTGCGGCCCAGCTCATCCTCGGCGGCCAGGGCGACTTGATCGTCGTCGAAGCGGAGCAGATGCCGGGCGAAGTTGAAGTGCACTCCGGGAAACCATCGCGTCCCCAGCATCCCCGAGCCGGTCGAGACGGCGGTGGGGCGGCTTTCTGCCTCAATCGCCGCGAGCGTCCAGATCTCCGACCAGAACTGGTCGCGATGCTCGACCGACCAACGGTGCAGCGCCGGCCAGTCGGCAGCGAAGCCGTACTTGGCGGCCATGCGGGCCATGAAGGCGTGCATCTGCGAGCCACGGGCCCGGTCGTCGGAGGGTTTCCAAAGAAGTTCGGCGTGTGTCATGACAACGTCCGCGATACGCCGCAGAAGCGCGACCACCGGCTCGGCAGGAGCCTCGCCCTCCCGGGCCGCTGTCGCTCCTACCGCCGGACAAAACGGTTGCCCGGCAGTTGGCGGATCAAACCGCGGAGTTGCAGCAGCGTCAAGCTGGAGCTGACCTTGCTGCTGGGCAGGGCGCACTGGTTGCAAATATCCTCGATGTCCTCGATGCCCTGGGAGACGGCTTCGAAGATGGCTTTTTCGTGGGGGGCAAGGTTGGCCGCAGCAGCTGGAGTCGCAGCGCCGGCCTGCTGGTCGGCCTTTTCCGGGCTGAAGCGCATGATGTCGCCGACGCGTCCGAGTTCATCGAGCACATCTTCCAGGCAGGTGACCAGCTTGGCCTCGCCTTTGCGGATGAGGGCGTTGCTGCCGGCGTTTTGATGCGGGCGATCGATGCCGCCGGGCAGGGCGAAGACCTCGCGGTTGTATTCCGTGGCCAGGCGGGCGGTGATCAGCGCTCCGCTCCTGGCGCCGGCTTCGATGACGATCACTCCCAGGGACAGACCGGCGATGATGCGGTTTCTACCGGGGAAGTTGGCGGGGTCCGGCCCCTCGTCGATGGGCAGCTCGCTGAGTAAGGCCCCGCGGGTTTCGATCTCTTCGGCGAGTTCGCCGTGTTCGGGCGGATAGATGGTGCCCAGGCCGTTGCCCAGAACGGCGAGGGTGCGCCCGACACCGCGCAGGGCTCCGCGATGGGCGTCGGCGTCCACGCCGCGGGCGAGGCCCGACACGATCGTGAATCCCGCACGGGCGAGCAACTCCGCGAAGCGCACCGCCTGTTCGTGGCCGTAGTGCGAGCAGCGGCGGGTGCCCACGATGCCGATGGCCACGGCGTCGGCGGGCTGGATGTTGCCGCGGATGTAGAGGCACGTCGGCGGGTCGGGGATGTGCTGGAGGGCTTTTGGGTATTCGTCATCCTGCGAGCAGATGATCCGCACTCCGGCGTCGGCGGCCTTGGCGATTTCCGCCTCCAACCCGTCGTCGCTGCGCGAGCGAAAGAGGGTATTGGCGGTCTTGGTCCCGATTCCATCGACGCGCTCGAGCTGCGATACGCTGGCTTCGAAGACGGCCTGGGCCGTCCCGAAATGTCCGACCAGCTTCCGCGCCCGGATGGGTCCTATGTCGGGCACCCGCGCCAGGCGCAAGTGCCACCGCGCGGCATCGGAGAGGATTCCATTCTGCGGTACTGTCGCCATATCGGTCGCGCCGCCGGGAAGCCCGTTGAAACGGGCTGAGAATAATGGAATGGCCGGGATGTGACCAGTCCTTAAAGGACTGGCCTGAACCGCCTTCGGCGGGGAAGGCCGCTGAAGCGGCCTGCCCCAAGCGGCGACGGTCAATGGGCTTTGGAAATGCTTTCCACGAAGAACTTCAGGGCGAGTAGCGAAGCTGCGAGCACGAGGACCATGACCCGCCTGTACCGAGACCGATGAGCGGTTTCAATACGCATTTGAAGCACCTACGTGCCACCCGAGGAGCCTGGCGACATAGATAAGGGTCAAGATTGTCAGCGTGACGATCCAGGCACGGTACGTTTCTCGGGCGAATAGCGGCGAGTGGCGACGGCGTGCATGAGGGCTACGCGAATACATTCAACCGTCCATCACTAACCGGCGTTCTTAGTAATCCAATCCTGCATTCTTGATTCTAGGATATCTATCGGCATGGCCCCGCCGGCAAGCAAGGCGTCGTGGAAGGCGCGGAGGTCGAACTTGTCGCCGAGTTTTTTTTCGGCCTCGCGGCGCATGTCGAGGATGCGAAGCTCGCCGAGCTTGTAGGCGATGGCCTGGCCCGGCCACGAGATGTAGCGGTCGATTTCGTTTTCGATGTCCACTCGCGCCAGGCTGGAATTGCGGGCCATGAACTCGATGGCCTGATCGCGGGTCCATCCCTTGGCATGCATGCCCGTATCCACGACGAGGCGGCATGCCCGCCACATCTCGAAGGTCAGTTGCCCGAAGCGCGAGTACGGGTCCTGATAGCCACCGATCTCGTAGCCGAGCTTTTCCGTATAGAGCGCCCAGCCCTCCACGTAGGCGGTGAAGGAGGCGTAGCGGCGGAACTTGGGCAGGGCTTTGTTTTCCTGATCTAAGGCCATCTGGAAGTGGTGGCCGGGGATGGCCTCGTGATAGCTGAGGGCCTCGAGAGTGAAGCGGAGGCGCTCCTGGGGGGCGTAGGTGTTGATGTAGTAGTAGCCGGGACGCGAGCCGTCTTCAGGCGTGGGGTTGTAGTAGGCCACGGGCGAGGCCGGGGCGCGGAAGGCCTCGATTTCCTTCATCACCACGTCGGCCTTGGGCAGGCGGGTGAAGAGCTTGGTCATCAGCGGCTTCGTCCGTTGCAGGATCACATCCGCAGCGGCTACAAGCTCCGTGTCCGAATTGAACCGATACTTGCGGTCGGTCCGCATGTGCTCCAGGAACTCGTCGAGGCTGCCGGTAAAGCCTACTTCCTTCTGAATCCTAGCCATCTCGCCGCGGATGCGCTCCACTTCGGACAAGCCGATCTGGTGCACTTCCTCGGGCTTGACAGGGTAGGTGGCGCTGATGCCGGCCAGTTCCTCATAGATCTTGTCGCCGCCCGAAACGGCGCCGATGCCCACGGTCTCGCGGCAGGCGGGCAGATACTCCTTCTCCACGAACTCCAGCAGCTTGCGGTAGGCGGGCACAACGCCTCCGCGAATCGCTTCTTCGATATCCTGCGCTATCTGCTTGCGCTCCGGCTCGCTGAGCGCGTCCGCGATGCGAACGGGCTTGTAGAACTCGCTCTGCGTCGGGTCGTCGATGATGTGCAGGCGAATCTGGGGGAGGACCTTCTGGGTGGTGACTTTCGGGGCGACAAGCTTGAGAGACCTGCCCTTGCGCAAATTGGTGATCAGGTCATCGGTCTGCTTGGGAAAGGCTCGAAGCCGGGCGGTGTAATCATTATAGTCCTTGGCGTTGCGGAAGGGCTGTGACACGAGGATGAGAGGGAACTTCAGGTGCGGGCCGTCGAGCGGCTCGAGCGGAAGGTAGTCGCGGTGCAGGGCGGCGTGCTCGCGCAGGGCGTCTGAAATCACTCTCTCCAGCAGATCGCGGGTCAGCCGATCATCCGGCGACAAATCGGCGGCGGGCAATGCTCGAACCTCTCGCAGAAACCGGCCCAGCGCCTCGTTCCATCGCAGCCGGGCTGCCTCGCTGAGGTCGGTGAGGCGATCGTTGAATCGGTAGTCGCCCGTCTCCGTAGCCCACGTGGGGTAGCGCTCCATCGTCGCGTCCCAATAGTTGTTGCAGAGGGTCCGCAGGCCCGCATCGGTCTGGGCGAAGGCGGGCGGGACGAGAAGCAGCAGGACAGTGAGAATGGACGAGCGGAACGTCGAACGCATGACTGGCTCCAAATCGGGGACTCGTATCGATCCGGGCGGGAAGTATCGCGTCCTGCGTACCGGGGCGTCAAATCCGGCGAAGCTGGGTTACAATGTCGGGATGTTCGACGTGGCCGAAGCCCAACGAATCGTCCTCGACAAGGTCCGGCCTTTGCCGACGACCAAGCTGCCGCTGCGCGAGGCCCTCTATCGCACGCTGGCGGCGCCGATTTGTACGGACCTTGATGATCCGCCGTTCGATCGCGCGGTCATGGACGGCTATGCGGTGCGTTCTGCTGACGTGGGCAGCGTACCAGTCAACCTGAAGGTTGTCGGTCAGGTGGCCGCGGGCAGCCTGTACAAGCGGCGCGTCGGAACGGGCGAGGCTGTCCAGATCAACACCGGCGCGCCCATGCCCGACGGGGCGGATGCCGTGGTGCGCGTCGAAGCCACGCAGGCAGACGCCGCCCATAGGGTGCTGATTCGGGAGTCGGCTTCCGCCGGGCAGTTTGTCACGAGGCGCGGGGCTTACGCCAGGGCAGGCCAGGAGATCCTTCGTCCGGGCGACCGGCTTACGCCGGTGCACATCGGCGTGGCCGCCACGACCGGGGCCGCTCAGGTCACGGTGTATCGCCAGCCGCGCGTCGCGATCCTCACCACGGGCGATGAGCTGGTGGACATCGACCGCCGGCCTACCGCGGCACAGATCAGGAACTCCAACCAGTACCTGCTCGAGGCCCTGGTCCGGGCGGCGCATACCGAGCCAATGCTGCTGGGCACCGCGGGCGACGATCGCGCTAAGCTCTCGGCCCGCATCGGGGAAGGGCTGGAAGGTGATGTCCTATGCATTACGGGGGGCGTGTCGGCGGGGGCATTTGATTTCGTCCCTGACATCCTCAAGGCGCATGGGGCGTGCTTTCACGTGCATAAGATGGCCATCAAGCCGGGTCGTCCGACGATCTTCGCCACGACGCCCGCCGGGAAGCTGATCTTCGCCCTTCCGGGTAATCCCGTGAGCGCCTTCATCGGGTTCGAGCTGCTGGTACGACCTGCCCTGGCCGGGCTTGAGGGGCGGGAAGCGATCCCGCGGCCCCTGCGCGCCCGGTTGGCCGGTACGCTGCCCGCCGTCGCGGGGCGGCGGAGCTTCTTTCCCGCCCGCATCGCGATCGCGGACAGTGGCGAGTACGATGTCCATACGTTATCTTGGCATGGATCCGGGGATTCGTTGGGAATGACCGGGGCCAACGCGATCATCGAGCGAGCACCGAACAGTCCGGCCGCGCGTGATGGCGACCTTGTGTCGGTTTATCTTCTGGACCGCGATGGATGAGCGGTCATCGCCAGGCCTTGGGCGAAGGATGGACGCCCGTTGAATCGTAGCGTCGAACAACCAATGCCCGCCAAGACGCACTTGGGCGTTGCCCACCTGGGCTTTTCCATTGAGCGGCACGTGGGCATCTGGCCCTGGGCCGTCGCGAGCATCCTGCTGCAGAGCGTCATCTTCGCGCCGATCTCTCTATGGCCGATCGCTTTTGTTTGCCTCACGCCGTGGCTCATTTTCGCGGTGACCACCACGCAGGCGCCGCGGGTGTACTTCTATAGCTCCGTGGTGGGTTTGGCAGCGTTCGTGATCAACATGCGCTGGCTCTATGAGGCCACCGGCTGGGGTTACCTGCTGTTGTCCATGTACCAGGCGGCCTTCTTTCCGCTGGTGGCCTGCCCGGTCCGACACGCCGTGCGAAGGCGGCGCTGGCCGCTGGCGGTGGTATTCCCGCTCATCTGGACGGGGAGCGAATTGATCCGTGCCGTTGCGTTCACCGGCTTTCCGTGGTTTTTCCTGGCTCACAGCTTCCACAAGACGCTGACCCTGATCCAGATCAGCGACCTCGTGGGTGCGTATGGAGTCAGCTTTGTCGCCGCCGCAGCTAACGGCGCATTGGCCGATCTTGTGCTCGTAGGGCTTGCTCGTCGCCGTGTGGAGCCTTTCGTGTTGCCCCGCTTGGGCATTCGCTTCGGCAGGGTGTTCGCCGGCGCTCTCCTGCTGGCGACGATCGTCTACGGTCAAGTGCAGCTACGCCGCGATACGGTCACCGAGGGGCCGAAGGTCGCCATCATCCAGGGCGATTACTTCATCTCCGTCGACGGACCGGATGCCAAGGACCTTGAGAAGATGCGGGCGCACCTCGCCATGATGGACGCCGCCGCCGATCAGAAACCCGATCTCGTCCTCCTGCCGGAGACGCCCTGGATCATGTACCTGAACGCCGAGGCCAGGGATTTCTTCCCGCTCTCCCGCGACAGCTTCCGGCGGTTCCAGAAGTATGCGACGAGTGAGAATGTATACGTGGTCACAGGGAGCGCTTCGCTGGAGCAGACTCCGGACGATCTTCTGGCCAAGGAACGAAGATACAACTCGGCGACCGTCTTTCGCCCTGACGCCTCCGAGCCGGGCCGCTATGACAAAGTCCACCTCGTCCCCTTCGGGGAGGAAGTACCCTTCCGCTTCGGGCGCTTGCGGCCGGTCTATCTGTGGCTCAACAGCTTCATGCCGTTCGGCGGGCCGGGGTCCGCGGCGGAGTATTCCCTGTTTGCGGGACGGGAGTTTCGCACCTTCAGCATGACGGCCAAGTCGCAGGCCAACCAGACCTATCGCTTCGGAACCCCCATCTGCTACGAGGACGTGATGCCCTATGTCAGTCGCGAATTCGTCGGCGGTGGGTCGAACGAGAAACGCGTCGATTTCCTGCTTAACATCAGCAACGACGGGTGGTATGGGCGCGGCGCCCAACAGCCCCAGCATCTGGCGGTCTGCGTGTTTCGTGCGGTGGAGAATCGAGTGGGCATTGCCCGGGCGGTCACTACCGGCGTCAGCGCCTTCATCGACCCCACTGGGAAGGTGCGTGACCGGGTGCTGCCGGATTCGCTGCCCAACACGCCCGACCAGTCGGGCTTCAGCGTAGCGCGAATCGCGGTGGATTCTCGCTATTCGCTGTATTCCAGGTTTGGGGATTGGTTCGCGTGGGGATGCGCGGCGGCTTGGCTGCTCATCTACGTCGACTATTGGATTGCGCGAGCAAGGGCTTTGGCGGAAGAATGACGAACTACCAATTACCAATTACCAATTACCAGTTACCAGTTACCAGTTACCCGCCTACGGTCGGGTGGCATGGCCAAGCGCAGCGCCGCCGTGCTGCGGCGATGGCGGCGATCGCCCTGACAACCTTGAGCGGATGCGTGCAACCGGTCGGCTCGCCAAGGGCAGGCCCCGAACCGCTTGATCGACGAGCGGTGGAGTGTCTGAAGGCGGCGGTGCGCTATCCGCACAATCCTGCGGTTCGCGTGCAAGCCATTGAAGCCTTGCAAAATGTGCCGGGTACCACGGCCGGTCCCTGGATCCGGTCTGCGCTGCTCGACGAGCATCCCGCTGTCCGTTTTGCCGCGTGCCTGGCGGTCGGCGAGAGGCGAGACAGTGCTGCCGAGTCTGGAATCGCCCAATGTCTGAATGATCCCGATCCGAGCGTGCGCGTCGGGGCCTTGTTTGCGCGTCACCGCCTCGGGCACACCGAACGGACCGGCGAACTCGCCGGCTACGTCCTGACGCACGAGGATGTTGCCGTGCGGCGCAACGCAGCACTGGTGCTGGGACTCCTGGGCGAGCCGGGGGCGATCAAGGTCCTTGCCAAGGCGATGCGAGATTCCGACCGCGGCGTGCGCCATCACGCACTGGAGGCGATGGCGCGGTTGGGCAATCGAGAGGCCAGGCAGGAACTGACCTTCATGACCAATAGTGGAGTCGGCTCGGAAGAAGTGTTCGCCATTGCCGCGCTGTCCGCGACGCGCGACCTGATGTATGTAGACACCTTCCGCCTCAAGCTCAGCGCGCCGACGCACGTGGAAACGCGCCTTGCTGCGGGGCGGGCGCTGGGACTGCTGGGCATCGACGACGCCTATGACCTGTCGATCTCATCGCTGCGTTCCCCGCGACCGGTCCGCGGCGATGCCGGCGACCCGCCGCAAGGTCAGATCCTGCGCGTGCAACAGCTTGCCGCCGCCTCGCTTGGAGCCATTGGGCGCCCGGCAGCGCTGCCGGCCCTGGAGCAAGTGTTGTCGTCCTCGTCGGATCCGCGGGTGCAGGTCTCTGCGGCGCGGGCTGTCGTGGATATCGTGGCCGCACGCAAGCCTCCGGCTCCTTCACTGGCGTCTGTTGCTCCGCCCCGGAAGGGTTCGTAGGGATGTACTGGTTCGCGGTCATCATTCTGACAGCCGTGATGGTGAGCCTGCAGGGCATCGTCGCCCCACGATTGGAGGTGTTCGGGGCGAGGCCTGACTGGTTGCTCGTCCTCGTGGCCTTCATGGGGCTGTATGGCTCGCCGCGGCGGAGCATCATCGCCGGCTGGTTCGTCGGGATGTGCGCCGATCTGATGAGCATCGAGCGACTCGGGTTACTGTCCCTTTCGTACGGGCTGGTGGCGCTGCTTCTGGTGGGAGCGCGCGATCACATCTTCCGCTTCAGCCTGCTGACTCAACTGGCGGCGACCTTCGTGCTGGGCGTTGCCCTGCGCGGCGCGTGGTTGACGTACGTTGTCACGGTGTACGATTCCCCCATGGTGCGAGCGAGCACGCAGGTTATCCTCGGGTCGGCCTATTCCGCGCTGTGGGCCCCGCCTCTGCACGCTGCGGGGCTTCGGGCGGCGCGCCTGCTGGGCGTTCCGCGCCTGCATCGCGGGCCGCTGGGGCTTACGGAGCTGAGCTACACGGATGTTTGAGCGCCGGCTGCGCATCCTGTTGGCCGTGCTCGCTTTGTGCGGCGTCGTCCTGCTGGGACGGCTGGCTCAGTTGCAGGTGGTTCACGCTTCGTTCTACCGCGAGGCGGCGGAGCAGGCTCTGGTCCTCAAGCCCACCCCCCTTCCGTTCGTGCGCGGGACGATACTCGATCGAACCGGCGAAGTTCTGGTTCGCGACGAGCCCTCGTGGGAGCTGGCCGTTGATTACGGAATCATCGCCCTGCCGTATGATGATTCCCAGGACATCGGCAAGAGAGAACTCAAGCGTTGGCTGCGGGCCCATCGCCAGCCTGTGGTCGATGCCGGCACCGCCGATGAGGCTTTCCACCGCGAAGTGGAGCGCATGTGGACGGATGTGGCCGTGCTGCTCGCCCTCGGACCGAGCCCGGTGACGCGTACGCAGTTGGAGGAGCGTGCCCGGGAGGTCTACGACCGCGTCCAGACGGTGCGGGCGGGTGTGGCCCGGCGGCGGGGTTTCGACGCTCCTGTGGCCGAGGAAACGCAAGCCCATGCGGTTGCCAGAGGGCTTACCGCCGATCAACAAATCGCCGCCCGTGAGCGACTCGCTCACTATCCCTGGCTGCAGGTGCGGGCGACGTCGAGTCGGCGATTCGCCGAGAACGCCGAGCCGCTCGCTCATGTTCTGGGGCGGGTCGGTCGGGTGGATCGCGAGACCATCGAAAGCGACCCCGAGGCCGATGATCCGTTCGTCGCCTATCAAGCGAGCGACGTCGTTGGAATCACCGGCGTGGAACATGCGGCTGAGCGCGTTTTGCGCGGGCGGCGGGGTCAAGTCATCATGGACCGCGACGGCAACGTCGTGGAGCAGATCGATGCCGAGCACGGTAAGGATGTGCGTCTTACGATTCACGCCCCGCTGCAGCAACGGATGTACGAGCTGCTGGCCGACGCCGTGGCCCAGCACCACGACTCATCGGGCGGGGCTGTCGTGGTGCTGGATGTGCCCACGCGCGAAGTGCTGGCTCTGGTTTCCTACCCCTCCTATGACCCCAACCGCTTCGAGGAGTTGTATCCGATTCTTCGAGACGATACCGATCGCCTGCCGTTGCTGTTTCGGGCGGTGGGGACGCGCTATCCGCCGGGCTCGACGATCAAGCCCCTGGTGTGCCTGGCCGGGCTTATGAGCGGGCGGATCACCCTGGAGACTCGCGAGGACTGCAACGGCTATCTGTCGGACGACAACCGCGAGGGTTGGCGATGTTGGGAAGTCAAGGGCACCAACCAGCGCATGGCCCATGGGTCGATCGATGTGGTGCAGGCGCTGACCGGAAGCTGCAACATCTTCATGTACCGCCTCGGCGAGCGTTTGGGCATCGACCGGCTGTGCGGGGCCTTTGACATGGTCGGCGTGGGGCGGGGCTCGGGGATCGGCCTGCGCGAGGACGAGCCGGGCATCAATCCCACGGCAAGCTGGCTGCTCGCGAACAAGAAAGCAGCCGTTACTCCCGGCACGGTCCGTAATTTCGCCATCGGACAGGGGGAGTTGGGCATGACGCCCGTGCAGGTTGCCAATCTCATGGCCACCTATGCCACGGGCCGCTATCGGTCGGTGCGGCTCATTCAGTCCAACGAATCGACGCCGCAGTGGAAGCTTCCGGCCACGGCCGAGCAACTGCTCGCCATCCGACGAGGGATCTACGGCGTGGTCAACGACCCTGAGGGCACGGCCCACAAGTATGCACGCTTCGAGAACGAACGGTACGCCCTGTGCGGCAAGACCGGCAGCGCCACCGCCCATCCGTGGCCGACGGCCTATCGGGTTTCGTTCCGCGATGAGGGCGGGGCCCCAGCGACGGCATATATCCCGGAAGCGTCCAGGGACCAGGCCGTGGCCCGCTTCCGACGGGAACATCCCGGCGTGCAGTTCGATCCCGACGACGTCGTGCTGGCCAGGCGCTGGCCCCCGCATCCACCGACCGAGGGAGAGAACTTCTCTCACGCGTGGTTTGCGGGGTTCCTCCAGCCCCTCGATGGGCATGGTGATCCCGATTGGTCGAGGGAGCCGCAGTGGGCGTTTGCCGTGCTGGTGGAATTCGGCGGCAGTGGCGGCCAGACCACCGGACCCCTTGCCACACGCGTAGCTGCCGAGCTTCTCAACCTTGAAGAGCAACAGCGATGAGAACTCAGGCCAAATGTCCTATCGCCTTCCCCGTTGGCCCATGAGTGGGGGCGGGCGGCCAAGGGGGCCGCGGCTTCAACGCCGGTTCACGTAACGCGAACCGGAGCCGCGTATGCAGAATCTCTCTTGCGCGGGAGAGCTCTGGGGATGGGGTACTGTGGAACCCTTGCGAGGCCAGTCTAGAACGGGGGTTTCCGGGAGGTTGAAGCGGCTTTCCATTGTGCTTAGAGTAGGCGCAGGGCACGAGGGGCTACAAACCCAATGCGTGAAAAACAAGCGCGCGACCGTCCTAGGGGAGGGCGTGTACCCGCATTCTGGCCACGCAGAGGCTGCCGGCACTTAATGAAAAAAGCGTTCATGGGTACGGGCCTGCTGAGAAAGGCGAGCGCGGTTCTCTTGCTCGTGCTGGGCACGACCTGCCTCGTCCGCGCCCAGGATGCTCCCGACGACGGCGAGGGTGGGGTAGCCGGGGCCCCGGTGATTGGCCCCGACATCATCGTGTCGGAAATCTTGGCGCCAGCCCCTTATGGGCAACAGAACTCGATTTCCGCCTTCGCCATCGGAACGCGGTCGTGCAACGTCGGCGACCAGGACCTGGACTGGTACCAGTCACCGGACTCCAATCAGCATCCGGCGATTGGCCAGGGATTATTCCGTCTGCGCGACGACCGCTTCACGCAGATCGGGCTCTCATGGGTCAAGCACGGCTTTTTTGCACTGAATGAGGAGGGCGGCTGCGTTGCCAATTGCGGTGCACACGAGGGGGGGCATATCCTGTTGGTAGGATGTTCCGACCCTTACCAAGCGAGCCTCAATGGCAACCGATCGTATCTCGGCCCCACGTGGGAGATCAACGCACATACCGGCTACTTCCCAGGCGAGCACATTTCCGCCCTTTCATTCACTGGTGCGATCGCGAACCGCCTGCAAGTGCGC
>SBAX01000388.1 GCA_005240095.1 Phycisphaera mikurensis | reverse complement strand
GGGCTGCTTCATCAAAGATAATAACGCGCGGGGTGCTCGCTTTGAGGCGGGACATCAACGAGCGTCCCTCTAAGCCGCCGGCGAGTTTCCAGTTTTGGGGGTCTCTCGACCGCTCCGCCCCTTCCGGGGGCGTTGGAGTAAATGCCAAGAAGTGTCTCAGTGATCGGCTGTATGGGCGATGCGAACCGTAAGTCCTTGCCCCGCTGCCGAAGGTTGGGTGACTGCGGTTCCCCAAAGAGCCCTCTCCTGCAGTGTTCTTCATCGCCAGGGGGCGTGGGTATGATGGAAGCATGGGAGGGGAGATGAGAAGGCCGGTTGGTTTAGTCAGCGCAGCTTGCGTCACGTTGACGACCGTCGCGATCCAAGCGCAGACCAGCCAGTTCGTCGCAATCCGCCTCGACTCCTTGTACCTTCGCGATCCGCACGTTTACATCGACTACCTCGGTTGCCGTGACGTGACCGACACTGCGTTTCTCGGTTTCTCCATGAATGGCGAGTTGGCCATGAACATTGCGACCGATGGCGACGGCGACGGATACCTGGACCTGAGCCTGCTCCTTGTGCCGCGGTCGGCCGCCGGCCTTCAGGCGTGCGGGAACCTGACTTTCGCGTCGGCCCAGTGTACGGCGCCGGCTGAGACGACGCAGTGCAAGACTTACAACGACATCTCGATGGTTGTTTACTCGGAAGCGTTCGAGGGCGTGTGCCTTGACGTATTGCCGGACACCACGCGGCCCTACAACCCGGCGGTCTCGCATCCGTCAGACCCATGCCTGGTCGGCGAGCCCATGCCGGTGACGCTCGACTTCGGAGGGATACCCCTCTCGCTTTCGGACGCGCAAGTCGGGGCGACGTATGCCGATGACTCGCCCGTTCGACTCGTGAACGGCCTGCTCCGCGGGTTTCTCAGCGAGGCGGATGCCAACAATACGATCATTGCGGCCTCGTTTCCGCTGGTGGGCGGCAAGCCGTTTTCGGTGATGCTGCCGGGCGGTGACCCGCCGGGGCCGGATCGAAACTGCGCCAGCCATGACGATCGCGACACCGGCCCCGATGGGGTAACGCCGGGCTGGTGGTTCTATTTCAACTTCACTGCGCACCCTGTGCCCCTAAGCTGCAACTCGCCGGCGGATGTGACCCTGGACTGCCGCGTGGGACTCTTCGACTGGCAGACGCTGGCGGCCTGTTGGAGCGACTTGGCCGGCGGCGAGAGCGAGTGCCTCTGCCGACCCTTTGACCGCGACGGGGACGCCCGTCTCTATCTGCACGAGTTAGCGGTTTTTCAGAACTGTTTCTCAGGCGGGCAGCCTCTGCCTGACCCCGCCTGCGGAAGAGGGCCGTAGAGTCGTAGAGCCCAACCCGCGACCCGCGCCGCTACCCGCACAAAACGGGAAGGGATGTGCCCCTGTCCGCTGCCCTGCCGGTGGCCAGCGGCGGCATGTCGTCGTACGTTCGTCCGTGAAGCGATCGGCCCAGGCGATGCTTCTGCACTCCGCCCCACTGCTTGAAGAAGAACGGCACGCTGCGGCGCTCACACTGCCGCCGGATCGACTCAAGCCACTCGGACTTCATGGGCCGGGCGCCGGGTCCGGACTCGCCGCCGACAATGACCCAATCGATCCCACGTAGCGGCAAACGTTTGAGCGGGCCGAGGAGTGGTTCACACGACAGAAATCGCACCCTGGCTGATGCCTCCTGCAAGTCCCGGACGCGGCAAAGAACTCTTTCGTCCTCGACGCTCACGCCCATCCAGACGTTGGCAGGCCACGGCAGAAGCGGGGCCAGCTCTCGCAGACGGGCGCTTCGCTTGGTCAAGACCTGGAAGGTGTGCTGAGGGCATGCGGCCATTGTGTCGAAGACGCGAGCCACGAAATCGGCGGGCACGTTCTCATGAAACAGGTCGCTCATCGAATTCACGAAGATGACCCGCGGCTGACGCATCCGCCGCGGGAGGTCGATCAGATCGTCGTGCAAAGTCACGCGGAACCCATTTTCATAACGAGCGCTGCCCATTGCTTGGAGGCGTTTGGCCATCCGCTCGGCGTAGCAATGGCGACAACCCTCGCTGACCTTGGAACACCCCGTTACGGGGTTCCAGGTCATCTCGGTCCATTCGATGCTTGATTGCGTCGCCACCGGTTGCTACCTCCCCAGGATATCCTTCGCGATCTTTACAGCGGTCGGCGCACCCTTCGGGTTGCCGGCTGCGAAACAAAGCAGGTAGATGGGCGTGTTTCGTCGGTTCAGCAGAGGTAATGGGTTTGGCGCCACCGCGGCGAACACAGATCGCAACCGATTCAAGAAGAAACTGCCGAGCCGTTGCAAGCCAGCGATCCTGTGCTCAACAGGTTCATCAGCGAACAACGTCGGTTGATTGGGCTTCGCATAGAAGGCGCCCCGCCACTCCTCGGTTCCGAGGCTGCGCGTCAGCGCAGCTGCCCACTTGGGCGGAGGCGGCGCACTTCCCGTCAAGAGGCGGTTGAAACCGATTCCTAGGGGAACCAACCACCACAAGTCGACGGCTTTTGTATCGGCGATTGCCTTCACGGTGCTCCACTCGACCTGCATGCCGTAGGGATCAAGAAAAACTACGGCGCGGTTCCGCTTCCAATTTGAACTTGAGCACCACGAACGAAGGTGTTCGTTCGCATCGGCTGGTACGATTTGAACATCCCGTTCCGGAAACTCCAGCTTGAGCGCCTCGAGTTCGGCGGCTCTCTCGGCGACCCGCTCTACGAAAACATAATGATCAAAGGGGGGTTGCACCTCCAAGGCGATCCGTGCGCTGCCTGCTTTTAGCGAAACCGCGTCGTCGTCCATTCCCAAGTCGAAGAGTGATCCCTCATCTTCCGACGACGTACCCGAATCGGCTCGAGTCCCCGAGCCTGCAAAAGCATCGACGTACGTTGTTCGATAATATCGAGCACGTTCGTTCGTACGGAAGATCGTAGTGTAGGCCGAAAGGTATTTGCGGATGCGTTCGAGCTTGTCATCCGTCCACGCCCCGCCGAATCGGTGTGTTGCCACGCGACCGCTCCCAGCCAGAACTAGGCCTTGCGCTTCCTAGCATACTCCGAACTAGCGACGACGTCAAGCCATGGCGGGCCCCCCAACCAGGTTCCCCTATTCCCCGTAGCGGGCGATGATCAGGTCCTTGGATTTGGCGAGGATTTCGTATTTGCGGCCGATGCGGGTGAAGGCCTCGAGAGTTCGGCTAAGCCCGTTTGTCGGGGCGACGCCCACTGATACCCACGCCGGCGGCGAAGCCCAGCAGAAGCACGATCGCGCCCCAGGTCGAGACCGCGGGCGCTTGGAACAGGCATGGGTTGCGCGGGTCATCGGGGCATGGGTCAAGCAAGTCGCATATTCCATCCTGGTCGCTGTCTCGTGAATAGCACCCGCAGGGGCCGGGAGGCTCACTCACGTTGGGGTCGTAGGGACAACCGTCCTGGCAGTTCGGCACGCCGTCATCGTCAACATCGTTGTCGCGCACGCACAGCCCGGTCTGGCGGTCGCAGCGGTCGTAAGTACAGGGGTCGTTGTCGTCGCAAACTGAGTCGGAAAGGCAAGTGTCACACCCTACGCCGCAGGTGAGCCCGGCACGCCAGAAAGAGGGCTGCGGATAGGTCGCGCACTGCGATTGTGTAACCTGGTCGATGCAGTCCCAGTAAGGATTCGTAGCAGAGAAGCCGTAGCAGCAGGATCCCACCGGCTCACCGGCCGAGGCGAGGTTGCACAATGCGACGAGTGCCACGGCGGGGCACACGACGGTCCAGGCGATTGGGCGATTCATGCTTGTTCCTCGCGACGGGCGCTGATACCCACGCCGACGGCGAGGGCCAGAACAAGCGCGATCGTGTATAGCTCGGGGTTGTTGGGAATCGGCGAGTGAGAGACTTCCCGCTGTGGGAACGGAGAAGGTTACTCATTTCCTCGGAGCAGCGAGCGTACGGC
>SBAX01000321.1 GCA_005240095.1 Phycisphaera mikurensis | reverse complement strand
GAACGCACCGCCCGCATCATCCAGTACCACCAAGCCCGCAACCGCACCGCCAAAACCTCACGACTCAAACGCCATGACAATTAGCGCTGTAGTGTTAGCTCGCCCTATCCCGCCACCCGCGTGGCTTCGACGAGAGGGTCTTTGTCGATGACGGTCAGCGCGGCGGCCTTGCCCTCGCGGACGTCGAAGCGAATGCGGACGAACGGCGCGCCCGCCGGGAAGAACTGGTTCTCCCCCACGTAATTAAGCCGCTGGTTGGTGATCCCCGGCCGAGCGATCATGAGCCGCTCTTTCTCAATCTTGACTTCGAGACGGTCCTGTTCCGCAGGGCCGAACGTGTAGTGGCCGACAAAGGTCTCCCGCTCGTTCGGCGCGAGTTCCACCGTCTTGGGCAACTGACCGGCGTCACCGAGGCTTTCCAGGTAGGCGAAGGTCTCCGAAGCTTCCGAACCGCCGGCCTGAGCGTGGGCGAGCAAGGTGATGTTGTGCGGACCGTAGCTTCGCTGAATGCCGGGACGGGCGGCGACGAAACCTTTCACGATGTCGGTGTGTCCGAGCATCGCCGCGGCGAAGATGTCCATCCGCGCCCCCCGCTCGATGAGGAACTCCGCGATGGCGCGGCGTCCCACATGCGAGGCGGCCCCCAACGGCGACTCCCAATCGCCGTACCCCCAGTCCCACCAGGCGTTCACCAGCGCCGGATGGGCATCGATGAGTTCCCGCACGCGCTTCTCATCGAAGTGGGCCACGCCGACGATCTCCTTGACCATTTTAGGGTCCTGCCGCGGGAACTCCGGCCAGAGATTCGAGGAAGCTTTCTCCTCACTCCCCCATGCGCTGCGTATCGGAATGCCGTGCAGAGCCGCGGTCAGCAAACTCATTCCCGGAAGCGCCACGAGAACGTCCCTTCGGGAAACCTGATGTAGCATGAGAGTCTCCTTCGTCCAAAACGCGCGGGGAGGCAACAGTCCGATTCTACAAGCCGTCGCTCGCCTGAAGTGCAAGAACCTGTAAGGACCGAGTGCTGTGACTATGATGATGCGCTAACATCCACGATGTGTGCTTCGGCCAGGGGATCGCCGCTCGGCGCAAGGCGGAGACAAAACCGTGAATCGCATGATGTGGATCTGTACCCTGCCGGGCTTTTGCTGGGTGGACGCAACACTTCCCGCCCAGGACCCAGAGAGCGTGCCGCCACGATCGAGCGAGCCGAGAGAGGTCGAGGCGCTCATCGACCGCGCCGAACAGGTTTTGACGTCGAAACTCGCCGACATCAGCGGCATACTTTCTGACCCGAACTACTTGTCCGCACATCCCTGGCCTCGGTTTCGCGAAATCATCAAGCAACACGCACGCGGTTCGCGGGTCACCATGGTGACGCCGCAGAAAGCCGGTGAACGCATGCGCGTGCGGATACGTTTCGTGGAGGCCGATGGGTCGGCATCCGCCGGGGCCCTGGTCTACCTCTACCACACCAACGCCCGTGGCGACTATGGCCCCAATGACGCGAATGTTCCGCCGGTCGGGAGTGACAATAACTATGCCCGACTTTTCTGCTATGCAGTCACCGATCCGGCCGGCGTGATTGAGATCCAGACCATTCGACCGGGCGGATATCCGCAGTCCAACACGCCCGAACACATCCACCTGCGGATCACAACTCGCGGCGGGAAGTCTTACGGCGCCGAGATTTGGTTCGACGACGGCCCACGCGTCGATCGTAAGGCCAGGGAAGAGGCGGCGCGGAATCGCATCGTCATTTGTCCAGTGGCAGTGGATGCCCACGGTCACCGTTTCATCGATGCCATGATCCGGCTGGATTAACCGCGACGCCGGATGGCCTTTTGCCGGTGGATATGTGTCGTGTCGATGCGCTACGCCGTGGTGACAAGGACCCGAGGTGCCATTTTCGTTTCGGTCGAGTAGGATCGCCAATGATACAATATGAAGGAAGGCCATTGGCCATGCTGATTGCCAGAGAAGGACTTCGGGAGATCTTGCTTGCCACGCTGGTGCTGGGCGCGCTCGCCGCGGGCCTTGGCTTGGTACACTGGGCGCTGGCGATCCCGCCATTGATCGTGTGGATCTGGGTGCTGAGCTTCTTTCGGGACCCCAACCGCCACGGCGAGTTCGCCCCCGGGCAGCTATGCTCCGCGGCCGACGGGCGGGTGACGGAGATCACGGAAATCGAGCACTACGCGCCGCTCGGCGGGCCGGCCATCAAGATCGGAGCCTTCCTGAGCATCTTCAATGTGCATATCAACCGCGCCCCTTCCTCAGGCACGGTTCGCGCGATCTCCTACCAGCGGGGTCGCTTCCTCGACGCCCGGCATGCAGACTCCGGCCGGCTCAACGAATCCAACACGCTGCTCATTGACCCCGATGAGCCGATGCCCGGCCCTGTTGAAGTTCGTCAGGTTGCCGGCAAGGTAGCCCGGAGGATCATCTGCCATGCGAAGGTCGGTGACCATCTGACGCTCGGCGAGCGCTTCGGGCTGATTAAGTTCGGCTCGCGCACCGAGGTCATCATGCCGCGCCTGGCCGGCACGCAGGTCGCGGTGAAGGTTGGAGACAGCGTCCGCGCCGGTGTCACCATCCTGGCATGCCAGCCGCTGCGCGAGGCAGTGAACGCGGTAACCCCAATCCCGACCGCGCCAATCCCGGACGTTCCCGAACCCGCGAGGGCCGCCTCATGACGATGCATCAGTACCGCGACCGTGAGGGAGCGGGCTTTCGGAAGTCAGCCTGCAAGCAGTCCATGCCGAGGAAAACGCAAGCATGACCATCCTCACCAACATTCCGACCAGCTCGGGAGGGCATCTTCGCACGCATCGCCGCCGCCTGAAATCGCTGGCCTTCGCCCCGACTCTGATCACCCTGGCCAATCTCCTGTGCGGTTTTGCGGCCGTGCACTTTGCTTTGCGGGCCATGTACGACCTGGGCGCCGGGATTTCGCCGCATGAAGTGATGACCCTGCAGAAGCCGGCGCTCGAGCGGATGCTGCCCTCGTTTATGTCCGTAGGCGCCAGCCTGGTGATCCTGGGCATGATCCTGGACTGTTTCGACGGGCTCATCGCCCGCGTGACCACCAGCACCACCAACTTCGGCGGGCAGCTCGATTCCCTGGCCGACGTGATTACTTTCGGCGTCGCCCCAGCCACGCTCATGGTTGCGTTCATGACCAGCGAGCTGGCCGGCTCCTCGATCATGCCCTCGCCCATCAGCGAGCACGCCTTGGGCCGGCTGACGTGGGTCGCCGCGGCGATCTACGTGGCCATGACCGCCGTGCGCCTCGCCCGCTACAACGTGGAACACGCCAAGGCGGATTTCGACTATCGCGTCTTCCGCGGCCTGCCCTCGCCGGGGGCGGCCGCCATCATGGTGGGCCTGGTTCTCTTTCAGGATCACCTGCTGCTCCAGGAACACAGCTTGGCCTTCGGGCTGCGACGCGGAGTTGTTTACGCCACGCCGTTTGTCGCCATGGCCAGCGCCTTCCTCATGGTCAGCCGCATCCCCTACCGCCGCTTCCATCGCACCTACCTGCTGGGCCGCCAGCCCTTCGGCCAGTTCCTCATCGTCATGGCCGTGGTTGCCGTCTTCCTGGCCTTCAAGGTCGAAACCCTGGTGGTGCTCACGATTCTCTACGGCCTCAGCGGGCCCCTCCACTGGGCCGTCCGCTTCGCCCGCGGCCAGCGAAAGACTGCCACGGCTGAGCCCGCCGCGCAAGGTGCCCCACCCTTTCCAAGGGTGGGGGACTGAACGCCGCCCGGAAACGATCCGATCGATGTCCACTCATTCGGGAAGGTGCCCCACCCTTTCCAAGGGTGGGGGACTGAACGCCGACCCGGCTACGATCCGATGGAT
>SBAX01000145.1 GCA_005240095.1 Phycisphaera mikurensis | reverse complement strand
TCACCAGGCCGAGGTCGCGGAACCGCACGTCCTTGGCCAGCAGGCGGTGTGTGCCGATCACCACGTCCACGGTGCCGGCCGCCAGACCGGCCAGCACCGTCTTCTGCTCGGCGGGCGCCCGAAAGCGGACCGATTGGCGCAAGGATTGCCCGCGCAATTCACAGATAAACGCACCCATTTGGCCATAAAAAGCTTGAATCGCCCGCACGCGGTGGTTACGATGATCCCGCACTTTTCGCGTCGGGCTCTGGTGGCTCGCAGGGGAATTGGGTGGTGGGTCGGACGGCCAAGCTGTCCCGTTGTCCAGCCGCGTTTCCGCGGAGCGCCCCTGTTCACCCGACGCCGACGGAACATTCCAAAGACTCAATTCCATGGTTTTGGCTGCCGCGGTGGTCAGTCCACGAGCGTCGGAGGGTGCTCGCTGGGCCAGGGCCGCGGTCTGTGGTCGTCCGCGTTTCAAGTCCCCCCATCTTTTGAAAGGAGTGCAGGAATGAGAGAGAGTTTGGTACTACGCAGGAGCCCGGTGCTGGCTGTGCCGCTTCTCGTCTTCAGCACCGCTGCCTTCGCGATCGATCCCCCCGCGCCGATAGAGGAGGTTGAGATCGTCGAGACGCAGATCGACGTGTTCACCGGAGGAATCACGCAGGAGGAATACCTCGACCGGCAGGCAGCGTTGAACGTCCGGCTCCAAGGTGAGCGCCCGGCGGGAACGCTGGACGCCCAATTGGTCGTCCCCCTCACGCCGGACCAGTTGAACACCCTGCTGACCCCGGGGAGCACAAACCCCTTGCAGATCGGCATCGTTGTGCCGGTCGCACCCAACGTCCAGGTCGTTGGCCTCAACCGTGACATAACCGCCAAGCAGGCTCGGCGAGCCAATGACGGCGTGATTACCCGGACGCCGGACGGCAGCCTGACGTGGGCGATGGCGATTTCTTCACCCGGGGCGGGGGCGATCCGTTTGCACCTGGAGAATCTGTCCCTGCCGGCCAATGGCGAGCTGTATTTCTACAGCCTCGACGGCCAGGCCTTTGGTCCCTACACGGCGGCCGGACCGCACAGCAACGGTGAGTTCTGGTCAGAAACCATTTTCGGGGATCAAGGTATCCTGCAGTTGCAGCTGACCGGCCGCACGGATGATGCGACCCTGCGGGGAGTCACTTTAAGCCTGACCGAGCTGGGGCACATCGGCGCCCAGTACACAGGTCTGTTCTTGCAGAACACGGCCGCCAACTGGCCGTGCGGCAACCCCTCGTGCGTGGAGGACGCCACCTGCAACTCCGGAGCGGCCAGCTCGATCTGGAACGCCTACGCCAAGATGGAATGGATCGCCGGCGCATTCATCTACACATGCACGACGGCGCTGCTGACGGACACCAATCCTAACGCAGACAACTTCGCCCTGACCGCCAATCACTGCATCAGCCGCAATCGCGATGCCCAGAACATCAACTTCTACTGGCGGTATCGCACATCGAGCTGCAACGGCACGTGCCCGACCAACAACGGCTGGCCGTATCAGACCGGCGGCGGCGCCACGGTCAGCGCCACAGGCTCGGGCAGCGACTTCACCCTGCTGCACCTCAACAACGCTCCACCCTCCGGCTCAACGCTTCTGGGCTGGACCACTACTGCCGTAGCCAATTCGAACGGCGTGGCGCTCCATCGCGTGAGCAACCCGAACTTCGGGCCTCAGGTGTACTCGGAGCAACACGTGGACACGAGCCGGCCGACGTGCAGCGGGCTGCCGCGCGGTTCGTTCATTTACAGCAGCGACGACTTTGGCGCCACCGACGGCGGAAGCAGCGGATCGCCGGTCGTCAACGCTTCGAACCAGGTCGTGGGTCAACTGTACGGGTCGTGCGGGTTCAACGTCGGTGACCCGTGCGATTCTGCAGCCAATGCCACGGTTGACGGGGCGTTTGCCGCCTCCTGGCCGTCGCTCCAGCCGCATCTGGCCCCCACGGGTGGCTGCTTCCCCACCGGGACCTCTTGCACGAGCAACTCGCAGTGTTGCTCCAATAGCTGCAAAGGGCCGCCCGGCGGCAAGACCTGCAAGTAGGGGGCCATCGCACCGCCATATCGGTGGTGAGTTGACGTAGATTCTGCCCGCCGGTGAAGCTCACGCGCTTCGCCGGCGGGCTTTCCTTTTGGAAAGCGCCGGAGGGCCGCAGTAAGCCCCCACCGCCTTCCTACCTCAAGCCATCCCCTCCAACGTCCGAATATCAATGGCACGGCGTTTCGGCCTGATCCCGCCGACATTACGCGCGTGCTTGGGCGAGGACCTATGCGACAGGAACACTTGAGCCGCCTGGTGTGTCCAGAGAGCTTGCGACCCCTTCGCATCGCAGCCACGAAGTGGGAAGACGGCGACGTCCTTGAGGCGACGCTCACCGGCAAGGGCGAATTTGCCTTGCGGGAAGGGATCCCCAGCTTCGTCCCCGCAGAGGTGGCCGGTACGCAGACCGTGCGATCGTTCGCCCAGAAATGGGCCAAGCATCGTTACTACCGGACTCACACCGCGCGCTTCTACACCGACTGGTATCTGCAGCGATACGGCTTCTTCGAGCCACAGAACCTGCGTGCTTTCCTGGAGCCCCTGTCCCTGATCCTCGATGCAGGTACCGGCGCCGGACGCGACGCCCTGAACCTGGCGGAACACTCGACCGCGACAGTCTACGGCGTTGACACAGCGTGGGACGCGCTGCAGGTCGCGCGGCGCGAGATCGTTCACCCACGGATCGCTTTCGTACACGCTGATCTGCACCACATGCCGTTCCCCGACGAGTATTTCGACTTCGTCAACTGCGATCAGGTAATCCACCACACGCCCGACCCGAGAGCTGCCTTCGAGGTGCTTCGCCGCAAGCTCAAGCCCGGCGGCGCGATCTGCTGCTACGTGTACCGCAAGAAGGCCGTGATCCGCGAGTTCACGGACGATCACGTGCGGGCGCAGATCAGCCAACTGCCGGTGGACGAAGCTCTCGCCTGCTGCGAGGGAATCACGAGGCTGGGCCGGACCCTCGCCAACCTTGGCGTGACCGTAGAGGTCGAGCAGGAGATTCCTGTGCTGGGCATCCCCAAGGGGCCCATCGATCTGCAAAGGCTGTTTCACTGGCATCTCTTCAAATGCTTCTGGAACGATGAATTCGATTTCTTCACCAACAACCTGATCAACTACGACTGGTATCACCCCGAGCACTGCTTCCGGTTTGAGCCCGGCGAGTTTCGGCAATGGTTCGCCAAGGGATGGGAGATTCAGGCGTGGGATGTCCAGGAAGCCGGAATCAGTTGCCGCGCGAAAAAGGTTTAGGCGAAGGGTCAAACCATGTGCGGCATCCTGGGCGGACTGAACACGAGCTTCAATGGGGACAGCCTCTCCCGCCTGCAGCACCGGGGCCCGGATCAGGCGGCCCTGCTGGATATACCGGCCGCTCCCTTCGGCAGCGTCACCCTCGGTCAGACGCGGCTTAACATCGTTGATCGCCACGACATCGAGCTGCCCGTACGGATTGGCAACGCCTACATTCTGTTCAATGGCGAGATCTACAACTTTCCCGAGCTCCGCGATGAACTCAAGCAGCTCGGCTGGGAATTCGGCACCCGCACCGACAGCGAAGTTGCTCTGGCCGCGTATCTTCGGTGGGGGACGGATTGTCTGCGGCGATTCAACGGCATGTTTGCTCTGGCCATCTGGGACGGCCGGCGTTTCTTTTGCGCCCGCGATCGGATGGGCAAGAAGCCCTTCTACTACCGCCTCCGCCCACAGGCCTTTGAGTTCGCCTCGGAGATCAAGGCGTTCTCCGATCTGGAGTTCGTGACCCACGAGCTTTTTGATCTCTTTGAGTTCTGCTTCGACGACCACACGCTCTATAAGGACATCCTTTCCCTGCGTCCGGGTCACTACCTTTGCTATGACCTCGACAAGAGCACCTGCTGCACGCGGGCCTACTGGGACATCGAGCAGGCCATCGGTCCGCGCGTCACCGACGAGCGGGCGGCAGTGGAAGAATTGATTGGCCTTCTGCAGGACTCCATCCGCCTTCGCATGCGCGCCGACGTTCCGATTTCCCTGTTCCTCGCCGGCGGGCTGGACTCCTCGCTGGTCGCGCGACTCAGCGGCGTGAAGGAAGCATTCACCTGCCAGTTTGACGAGTTCCGCGACACCATCAACGAAGAAGTGTATGTTCAGGACCTCGCGAACCGGCTGGGAATCAAAGTGCACTTCGTCCGCCCCACGCAGGAGCAGTTCTTCAAGGATCTTCCGCTGCTCAGCTACCACCTGGAAATGCCCACCGGTTCGTTCAGTGTGTTTCCCCTGTACCGGCTGGCTCGGGCGTGCGCGCGGCAGGGCTACAAGGTCGTGCTTTCCGGCGAAGGATCGGATGAACTCTTTGCCGGCTACGTGCGCAATGAGCTGCTGCTCGATCAGCGGGAGGGCGCTGTGGACGAAAAGCGGCGGCATTATGCCTCCATGCTGCGGCGCTTTCACGGCGAAGACCTGGATCGCTTCTGCCGCATGGCGTCGCGCAGCGGGCTTATGGGGGCGGCGCTGATGAAGGTATTCCTGGCAGAACATTGGAGCCTGCGGCGCACCGCCCTGGAGAACATCTGCTACGTGGAGAGCCGCATCTTTCTCCAGCCGCTCTTGCAGATGGCGGATCGCATGTGCATGGCCCACGGGCTCGAGAACCGATGTCCCTTCCTCGATCATCGGGTTGTGGAGTTTGCCTTTTCTCTGGACGACTCGTTGCGCTACCGCGACGGCGTGGGAAAGTGGATCGTGCATCGCGCCGCAGAGAAGCTGCTGCCCCGCGGAGCCTTGGTGTTGTCCCGGCGGGTCAAGGACGGCTTGCCGACTCCGGTAAACCAGTGGCTCTACGGCTCACCAGGGTTTGACCGCCGGCACTGGAACGCGCTGATGACTGCCGAGTGCATCAAGAGCTTGCTCGGGTGGGGCGGTGACCTGGGGTCGGCGCGGTCCGTGGACGCGGACCGCGTTCCACTGATTTCTCCGGAACGCGTAACCCGTACCTCGCAGCAGGCGGCCGCCCCGTTGGTCGCTGCTCGCAGGGGAGCACATGCGGATGCATAGCCTGTCCATCATCGCCCCTTGCCGCAACGAGGAAGCCAATATCGAGACGCTGGTCGCACGCACCCTGGCGGTCCTGGACCGCCTCCCGATCGAAGGTGAGCTCGTGCTTGTGGATGACGGCAGCAGCGATCAGACATGGGGGGCGATTGGACGGGCCTGCCAGCGCGATAGACGGGTGCGCGGAATTCGACATTCGTGCAATCTGGGGATCACGTCGGCATGGCGGTCTGGTCTGGCAGCGGCCAGCGGGGACTTGGCGTGCCTGATTGATGCCGACTTGCAGAACCGCCCGGAAGATGTACCCAGGTTGTACGCGGCCTACGTCAAAAACGGCGCGGACATTGTCCAAGCCGTGCGGCACCCGGTGGGCGCATTGCACCGCCATCGGTGGTTTACTCGCGGATTGAACACGCTCCTCAACCTGGCGTTCGGAACGAAGCTCCGCGACAACAAGTCGGGCTTTTTGCTGTGCCGGCGGGACGCGTTGCTGGATGTCCTTCGGCATCGCCTTCGCTACAGGTACTTTCAGGCCTTCATCGGCGTGGCCGCGGTATCGCGCGGATTGGTCATCGCCGAGGTCGACACGACCTTCGATCGTCGTTACGGGGGACGCTCATTCTTGTCCCGGTTCCCGGTCATCACCTGCGCGCGGATCGTATGGGAGTTAGTCAAGTTCCGAACAGAGACATGGATGGCGGGGCTTGTGGCTCGTGATGACCCTCGCACTGCCATGTCGGCAATGGAGCCTCGAGGACCCCTGGCGGACTGTCTGTGACCACACTGACCTGCACTTCGCTTGACGACGTCGAGGCGCGAAACGAGGCCTTCGCCCGCCAGCATGACATCGACGAATACTACACCCATTCCAGCCTGCTGATTCGCTGGATCGAGTCGCTGCGGCTCAGGACCATCCGTCGCCTTATCGACGCACGGCCGGGCCATCGGATCCTGGAGGTCGGCTGCGGGGGAGGGCACGTTCTGCGCCTATTCCCCGAATGTGAACTGACGGGCGTAGACGTTTGCGACCGGATGCTCGCGAAGGCGCGGCGCAACCTCGACGGATACCGTGTGCGTCTGCTCAAGGGACAGCTCCATGAACTTGATCTTCCTCCTGCCTGCTTCGACCGCGTCATCTGCACCGAAGTGCTGGAACACACCGTCGATCCCGATTCTGTCCTGGCGGGTATTGGCAGCCTGATGCGCCGCGACGGAAGGGCGGTGATCACGTTCCCCAACGATCACCTTATCCACGCGGGGAAACGATGGCTGTCTCGCACCGGGCTGGGTCGCCTTCCCGTGTTTGGCCGCGTGGCCTGGGGAGGCGATGAATACCACCTGCATGTTTGGAACACGGCCGAGATGCGCGCCCTCCTGGCGAGCCATTTCACTATCGCAAGAGAAAGGTTCGTTCCCAGCCGCCTTCTAGCGGTGCGATGCTGCTTTGATTGCAGGGTGCCGTAAAGCGGGCGACCGGGGCGTCCAGGCGGGCCGCGTGCCGCGAGTCGCGAAGAACTGCCGGACCGTGTGGAGCGCGAGAACAGGCAGTACAACGGCGCCCATGATGGCTGAGGCGGCGAACAGCTTCATGAACGGCTGAATCGGAACCGCATAACGGGGCCCGATGCCGGCCACAAACGCAGAGGGCACAATCTGCAAGCTGACGACCGCGATGATGATCAGCCACGCGCCGCGATTGTTCGTGAACAATGACAACCCGCCGGCCAGAAGACAGGCCAGGACCAGTTCCTCATGGAGGGAATCGCCAATTCCTACGAGCGGCGCGCCGTGTTCGACGTGTCGCGCGAACCATCGATTGACGCCGCTCCACAGCGAAGTAGCCGCCCGCGGGCCTCGCCCGAGCACAAGATAGTCCGCGTACGACTGCAAGGGGGCTTGCAGGGCATCCAGATACATGGCCGAGTCGAAGATCTCCTCCGCGGCGTTGCGGCGTCCGTCGACTGCCGGTGCACCATCGGGCTGGTATCGATAGCTGGAGTCGGGCGTGAGCAGCATCCATGCGGAATACTTGGCCGTTCCCCAGAGAATGCCCCAGGGATCGTCCAAGAGCTTCTTTCGGGCGGCGCTGCCGAGGAGCTCGCTGGAGGACCGCAGGGGCGTGCCTTCGACAGCCCGCTGGGCCTGCCACACCGTCCATGCCATCCCTTCATCCGCGTCCGCGTCGATGAGGCCTTCGGACTTGGCCCGGGCAACAATGTCATCGATCTGAGTGAACTGCTCGTTGGGCTTACCGCTTGCCCGTTCGACGTTGGCGGCGCGGTTATAGAGTGCAAAGTCAAAGGTGCGCCCGAACGAGTTCGCCCCGTACACGACCTGGTTGTGCGCCCACCAAGCCACGACCATGAGAGCCATCGGAGTGATCGCCGCAAGTTGTGCGCTCAACACCGGACGCCATCGCGACCTCGCGCAATGGATGCGTGTGCTGCTCCAAGTGCGCCCAAGCGCCACGGCGGAAAGGACCACGATCAGCGTCAGGCCCATGGGACGAAGCAGGTAGGCTATCCCAGCGAGACCTGAGGCCCACGCCAACGTCCATGGGCCTCCCTGGCGATGGTAGCGGACCAGAAGGTACACGCATGCCACGAGGGCCAGCGTGTAAGGCGTCTCCGTCATGATCTGCCCGGCGAAGGCAATAACCTGGAGGCTGCAGGCTGCCAGCACGCCCGCCAGAAGCGCCATGCTCGTTCGCCGACTGACGTGCCAGGCCGTAAGGGCCACGAGGGGTGCAATGGCCACGGTCATGGCGTGCTGCAGGATGAATATCGCCGCAGCGCTGTGCCCACCGAAGATGCGGAAGACGATCGCCAGAAAAGCGGGGTAGCCGGGCGTACGCAGAAGGAATAGCTCGTTACTAAAGTCACCGTGCTCAGCGACTTCGCGGGCCAGTTCCAGGTACTCCAGCGAAGTGGGCACCACCCAAAGGTGGGAGGCCGACAGGGCAACGCCCTCCACAACGACAGCGAGGACCGTTACCACCGCGACGACCGCCGCGGGCCGAGGAGCTTGCGACCCCCACGGCTCCAGGCGCCCTATTGCGCCCCTGACAACGATCAGCAGTTGCGAGGGCACGACGATCAAGGCGATCGCGGCATACAGGCACAGAAAGGGCCTCACGGGCATGGCGTAGCGTGTCTGCGGTCCGCTGAGGAAGGCCGACAGCAGCACATGCAACGATAGCACCGCAAACACTGTGACCCAACCCGCTCGCGCCCGATGCAGCAGGGATGCGGCGCCCCCAAGCACGCACAGGAGCGCCCAAAACTCATATCTTGAATCGCCGATTCCCAGGATCGGCTCGCCGTTCTCCACGTGGCGGTAAAACTGTCGCGATGCCTCGCTGGCCAAAGGCGTCAAGAACGTGGGTTCCGCGGAGAGCGGCAGATAGTGCCGGTACTGGGTGAGAACCTGCTCCCAGGAGCCGTCACCGAAGGCATAAGTGGCTGTGTCGTAGAGTTCGGCATGGGGATCGCGCCGCCCGCCGATTCCCGGCGCCGCGCCGGGATGGAACCTGTAAACTGGATCAGGCGAGAGGATCATCCACCCCGCGTACTTGAACGTCCCCACCAGGATCTCCCAGCGGTGCTCGTTCATCAGGTCGCGCCCCGCTTGCCCGAGGATGGCACTGGATTGAGCAAACGGGATTCCCCGCACGGCCTGATACGCCTTGATCACCGTGGCGCGGTCGCGGTAATCGGCGGTTTTGGGAAGCTGACCGGCCGCCTGGGCCTGATGAATGACGCTATGGATGTCGCGCATGGCCTCGCTTTGCGTCGAGTCCAGGCCGTCGAACGTGGCGGCGCGAAGATAGTACATGTAATCAAGGCACCGGGTGGCCTGCAGACTGCGATGCGACCAGGTGCTGAGTGCCATCCAGGGAGCCGCGATGACCAACGCCGGCACAAGGCTGAAAGCAAGGTGCGCTGATGCCTGCCGCAACAGTCTTGGGGCCGTCGCGGGAAGTCTGCCTTCCCACGACCGCCACAGTCCCACCGCTACGCAGATCGGCAGCAGGTACAGACTGACCGGACGCAGGAGGTAGCCCACACCCGCCAGCAGAGATGCCAGGCCGAGCCAGCGCCCGCGACCTTCCTCCTGGAATCGGATCAGTGCGTAGACGCAGAGGACCAACGTGAGGGCAAAGGGCGCCTCCGTCAGCACAAGATTCGCATAGGCCAGGATCTGCAGGCTGCACGCGCAGAGCACGCCCGTGAGGAGTGCCACGCCAGTTCGACTAGTGAGGCGCCAGGCGATGGCCGCGGAACACAACGCAACGGCGACGACCATCAGGTGTTGGAGAACAAGAATCACGACCGGGCTGTGCTGCCCAAACGCGCGAAAGATCGCCGCCAGCAGCAGCGGATACCCCGGTGTGCGAACCAGAAACAGCTCGTTCGACAAGTCGAGACGATCCGCAATGCCGCCCGCTAACTGCACGTAGTCGATCGAGTCCGGATACACCCAGAGCCGCGCGCCCAGCAACGAGAAGGAATTGGTCACTAGCGCAACCGCCCCAATGAAGAGGAGCAATAAGAGCGGGCAGGCCGCGCGCGCGGAACGCTCGGTGATGTGTAGAGTCCTGGAATGCATCTCCTTGGTTATCGGTCACCGCGTTCCCCAAGTGTATGACCTGGGTTGCTTGCCCGAGGCGACAGCTATTTCGTAGGCTGGCACAGGGCGCGGTGCACTCGTGCGCCGGTCCCATAAGCGGCCCGGGGGTTCACGCGTGGGTCGCCAAGAGGGGGAGATGTGAAGAAGCGCAGCCGCAAGACACGACACGACTCAAGAAGCTCAAATCGCCGCAGATCGGCGAGCAGCCACGCATCAACACGGTCCAGCCGTGCATTTGAAATCGAAGCCCTTGAGCCCCGCATTCTGCTGTCTGGTACCTGGACCGACACCGGCGGCAATCCGCTGGCCGGAGCTACGGAAGGCGACGACGTATTCCAAGCCTCCAATCAAGGCGACGTCGCCGATGGCCTCGGCGGCAACGACCTCCTTACCGGCGACCAAGGGGCGGATGTCTTCTCTGGCGGCGCGGGGAATGACCGGCTCTTCGGCGGGCAGGGAGGTGACACGCTGAATGGTGGTGCCGGAAACGACCAACTCTACGGCGAACACGGGAACGACCTGCTGATCAGCGGCGGCGGCAGCGACATCATGGATGGCGCCCAAGGCAGCGACACGTTCCGCTTCAATGGGGCGCAGAACGGGGACATAGTTACCGTCGACGGCGGCACAGGTAACGACACGATTGATCTTACGCAATACCGCGGCAGCGACGTCTCCAACAACGGTTCGCAGATCGTGGTCAACCTCGGCGGTGGACAGTCCCTTACCATCAACCACAGCAACGTAGAAAGCGTCCTGGTCGGCAACACGGAGCCCGTTGCCGGCGCCGGGGGCCTCACGGTTAATGAAGACTCGGCCGCCGCGCCTGTGACCCTGAGCGGCACCGATCCCGATGCCGGCGATGCCGTGACGCAGTATCGCATTGAATCGTTGCCTGCGAATGGCACGCTGCGGCTGAATGGGAACGCAGTGAATAGCGGCGATGTCATCTCCCAGGCGGACGTGAACGGCGGCAATCTCACCTTCCAGCCCAGCGCCAACTGGAACGGTTCGACAAGCTTTACCTACAAGGCCCATGATGGAGACGCCTGGTCCCTGAACACCGGCACGTTCAGCATCAACGTCAATGCCGTGAACGACGCACCCGTCGCCGGCGGCGGTAGCCTGACGGTCAGCGAGGACGCGGGTCCCTCGGCCGTCACCTTGTCCGGCACGGACCCCGATAGCGGTGATGCCGTCACCCAGTATCGCATCGAATCGCTGCCCGCCAACGGTACCCTGCGGCTCAACGGCAACGCCGTCAACGCCGGCGACGTGATCTCCCAGGCGGATGTGGACGGGGGGAACCTGACTTTCCAGCCCAACGCGAACTGGAACGGCTCGACGAGCTTTGCGTATCGGGCGCATGATGGCGACGCCTGGTCGGCAAACACAGGAACGTTCAACCTCTCAGTGAACGCGGTGAATGATGCAGCCTCCGCCCAGGCGGGAGCAGATCAGACCGTTGACGAGCTTTCCACGGTTTCCCTCGACGCATCCGCGAGCAGCGACCTGGACGGCGACAACCTGACCTACGCCTGGACCCAGGAGAGCGGTCCGGCCGTTCAATTGAGCAACGCTGCCGCGGCAAGCCCGACCTTTGCAGCGCCTGACGTGGATGCGCCTACGACGTTGACGTTCCGCGTCAGTGTCAGCGACGGCCAGGCGATGACGAGCGACACCGTCACGATTACGGTCAACCCGGTCGCCGCTCCATCTCCGCCGTCCGTTCCTTCGGCACCGCCACCGCCGCCGGTTGTGCCGCAGCCGGATCCGACCGACGTGGCCCCGGAGCCGCCCGACACGCCGGTAACACCGCCGGTTTCCGACGATGGCCCACCGGACGTCGTGGCGGACAGTCCGCCGCAGGACTCAACGCCTTCCGATGATGCGCCGCCGGTCCTGGAGCCCAGCGATCCAGCGCCAGTGGTAGACGTTGCGCCCACCGACCCGCCGGTGGTTACGACGCCGGACCCGGCTCCCGATATCGTGAGCGAGGACTCAGGTGAAAACACGTCCTCGTGGCCCAATGCGCAGACACCGGTAGCGTTCAATCCGCCTCCAGTTGTGCAACCTGCACCTGAGGGTGCGATCGCGGATGACGTAACCGGGGGTGCGCCACAAGCTCCTTCGGGCTCCTCAAGCAACAACCCGCCGGCCGTGGATGGTGAAAGCGGCGTAGCACCCGGCGATGGCACACACACTGAACCCGCGCCGTTCTTCGAGCCGGTCTGGAGTGGCCACGAGGACCTCGGCGTCCTCGATCCACAGGCGGACCACGGTGATGCATTCGCGGACTTCGCCCAGGACTCCGTGGATGACGCACGCCTGGATTCGGCGCTACCGTTGCTTCCCGCGATGGAAGATCACTTCAACATCACGCAGACCGTCAGTCTTCCGACCTTCGGGTTCTCCGGCCCGCAATCCTGGAATCCGCCCGGCGCAGGGTCCGGAGGTAGCGTCGGCGAGGCATTCGCCGAACTCCCCGACGACGCCGCCGACCGGCGATGGAACACGCGCTATGCGGACGCTGAAGGCGGTGCCGACGGTGGATGGCTCGACGATGTGGAGATTTCCTCCTCGGCGTCGCCTCACGATTCGGGCGTATTCGCCTCCAATGAGGTGGGTGGGTTCTTCGCGCGACTGTGGGGAGCGGTTCGGGGACTGGGCGGTACGGCCGCCCGTGCCGAGGATCGATCGACGGACCAGCGTGACAACCGCCGCGCCTAGCACTACAGCGCTAGTTCTGCTCAAGCGAAATGGTTGAGCAGGCCGATGCCATCCTCCAACCGAAAGGAGGTGTGGCATGACGGCGGAGCAGG